>CALVLO010000041.1 GCA_944338265.1 uncultured Clostridia bacterium | reverse complement strand
GCATACAAAGACGCCGAGCACCATCAAAATGATGGGCTGTACGAGCCCCGCCGCATATGCTTCGCCCATTTCTGCCGCGTAAGACGTACTCGCAACGCACATGGCGATCGCCGCCAAAACGCAAAGCCCGCCGGAAGTTGCGGCAAAAATCGCCGTCTGTTTGGAGACGTTTTTGCCGGGCACAGAGAACAGCCGTGCGCACGCCAACACCGCAAACACGCAGGCAAGGCATGCGGCAACGGCAAGCATGACCATCATCCCGCTGCAGATATCATACACGGAAGAGTCCGCGCGCTCCTCCCCGCCGACAAGCCCGGAGACAACGCCCGTTCCGAGCGCCGCAAGCTGCGTAAAGAAAGGGGAAATGCCGAACGTACTGCTGCTGCTCACATCGACATATTCCGAAGAGAGGCTGAACGAGACCGCGCCAATCCCCATGACGCCGACGCAGGCAAGAAGCAAGACTGCAAGCACAACGCCGCAGAGAAGGTTGACCGCATAGGTGCGCACGCCGCCTTGGATGCCGACAGCCCATCCGCGGATCCCCACTGCGGCGGCAAGAACGATCGCACCGATCACAAGCCCCGCCACGGTGGCATCGTTCAGCCCGTACCCGACGGTGACGCCCGCCGTCTCCGCGCTCTGCGTCATGCACATGCTCAAAAGCGCTGCGCCGCAGACATAGGCAAAAAAGGTTGCCGCGGCGGGCACCGCCAAGCCTTTCTCCGTCTTTTTTAACAAGATCAACACGGCGCGGACCACCGTAAAGATAAAGCACCCCACCGTGCCCGCGAGCGCAAACACGCTGCACACCGTACCGAGTGCCGCGCCCGTCGTGAGCGCATCCGAGTTCTTTGCCCCGCTGTACGCATCGCCGAAAAAGTAAAAGATATCGTAGCCGCCGACCCCGGTCGAAATTTTGCCCACATTCACCGAAAGACCGATGAGGAAGACGAAGATCATGCCAACGAGCGCCGCAGCCGCAAAGCACCAAAAGGAGACCGCATGCAAGATCGCCGCTGCCTTTCCCTCGCGCACGGTCTGCTGTTCCGTTTGCGCAGGGGAAGCTGCTCGCGCCTTCTCTGCGGAAATGCCGGCGGATGCCCGCCGCTTCTCCGCCGCCTTTTCTGCCCCGCGCACTGCGGGAAAACGCAGCGGCATCGCATATACGGGCGCATTCCTGTTGGATCCGCATTGTACGCAAAATTCGCCGTCCGCAGGCGTAAACGCGCCGCAAGCACTGCAAAGCGCCATGCCATCGAGCCGCCGCCCGCACTTTTTGCAAAATACCGCTTTTTCGGGATTTTCCTCGCCGCAATAGCCGCAATTCATCTTTTGCCCCTCCCAAATTGATAATAACTACCCAAATCGGGTATCCTTATTTTACTACTTACTTTGGGTATTGTCAACCCATTTTGGGTAGAAAACGCTACAATACAGGTATGAAATTCAACGAGATCTTGCGCGAAGTCCGCCGTGCACGCGGCATGACGCAGCGCGACGTATACACGCTTCTGCATGTTTCCCCCAACTGCTATGCCTCTTGGGAGCAGGGGCGGACGCAGCCGGACATCGAAAACCTGCGCATTTTGTGCGCGATCTTCGATGTTTCCGCAGACTACTTGTTGGGGTTGGAAGACGAGGCGGGCAGCTCGCTCCGTGCGGTTTACGCCCCCCGCCACAGCAAAAGCGATCCGAAGGCTTAACGGGCGGATCGCTTTTTTTGTGCCATGCAAAGCGCCGAGGCGTACCTGCCTCGGCGCTTTCTATGATCGTTTATGATGCGCGCTTTGCACTCAGCGCTTGACTTCCTCGATATGCCACACCCAGCTTCCGCAGTCGGAAAGGCGCGGGTAGAACACGCCCGCCCCCATGAGCGCCTTTCCGCTCGCGGTGAGGGAGAGCTCCCTGATGTGGTACAGCTTCTCCTCGTCCAGCCCGAAGAGCCGCAAAACGCGGTCGTGCTCGTTGGGAACGCCGCGGAAGCGCTCGCCGACGATGTACGCCTTCCGCTTATCCTTGCTCACGAGCATCTCGCAAAAATAGTTGCCGCGGAAGGGATCGGCAAGGCGGTAGAGATCGCCCTGCAAAACGAGCCCGTCCATCTTCCGATAGCGGGCGACCTGCGCCGCGATCTCCGCCTTTTCCTCTGCGGAGAGCTTGGTGAGATCGAGCTCGTACCCCGTCGCGCCGAGCGAAGCGACGGCGCCGCGCGTCTGCAAAGGCGTGGTGCGCCCCGTCTGATGATTGGGGCAGATGGAGACGTGGCAGCTCATGCTCGAAACGGGATACACCACCGAGGTGCCCCATTGGATCTTGGTGCGTTCCAAAGCGTCGGTATCGTCGCTCGTCCAGATCTGCGGGAAGTAATAGAGCGCGCCGCCATCGAATCTGCCGCCGCCGCCCGCACAGCCCTCGAAGAACACATGCGGGAACGCCTCCGTGAGCCGCTTTGCAAGATCGTAAAAGCCGAGCGTGTAGCGGTGAAGAAATTCACCCTGCCGCTCTGCGGGGAGCGAGGCGGTGAAGTTTTCCGTGATGCAGCGGTTTTTATCCCACTTCACATAGGAGATCTCGTTCTCGCGCAGCACCTTGCTCACGCTCTCGAAGATATGATCGACGACCTCCTTGCGCGAAAAGTCCAAAACAAGCTGATTGCGGCTCCTGCACGGCTCTACGCCCGCCTTGCAGATCGCCCAATCGGGGTGGGCGCGGTAGAGATCGCTGTCCTCGTTCACCATCTCGGGCTCGAACCAAAGCCCGAATTTGAGCCCCCTCTGCTTGCAGCGGTTGATGACTGCCTTCAAACCGCCCGCAAGCTTTTTCTCGTTGACGACCCAATCGCCCAGCCCTGCCCTGTCGTTGTTGCGGCTGCCGAACCAGCCGTCATCCAAAACAAAGGTATCGATGCCGAGCTTGGCAGCCTCGTCGATGATGGCAAACAGCTTCTCGTTATCGAAATCGAAGTAGGTCGCCTCCCAATTGTTGATGACGACGGGGCGGTGCGCATACACATTTTTGGGCGGAATGATCGCCTCGCGGAAGAAATCGTGATAGGCGCGGGACATGCCGCCCAAGCCCTCTGCCGAAAAGCAGAGCGCCGCCTGCGGGGTCTCGAACGTCTCGCCTGCGCCGAGCGTCCAGCAAAAGAGGGTATCTTCGATGCCGCCCTGCACGCGCACCGTCCCGCCGTTTGCACGCTCCGCTTCGAGCGCATAAGAGCCGCTGTAAAGCAGCGCAAAGCCGTAGCACTCCCCCGTGCGCTCGCCGCAGCCCTCCGTCAAGATGCCGAGGAAGGGGTTCATCTCGTGCGAGGAATATCCCCGCAGCGAACCGACGCGCAGGATGCCTTCCCCGAGCGGCGTTACGCAGGGCGTGCACTCCTGCCCCCACTCTCCCGCAAGGCGCAGGGCGGAATAGGTGCCGCAAACATCGGGCAGCTCGGTGCAGAAGGAAAACGCGCGGCGGAGCGAGAGTTTCCCCTTCCCCGCATTGCGCACCGCAAGGCTGCGCACAAGGACGTCGGAGCCCTCGGAAACGCTGTATCTGAGGTCGATTTCCGCATCGGAAAAGTCATCTTTGAGCGTGAGGATGAGCGTCTCGTCCGCCTTCCGCGCGCAGGGCATGCCCGCAAGCGGGAGCGCGCCCTTTACGATCTGATGCGAACGGTAGCGGAAGCGGCTCATCGAAGCGCCGTCCTCGCGCGTGGCGATCACGGTCGCCGTGCGGAAATCCCCCCTGCCGAAGCTGCCGAGCTCGGCGGGCATGCGGTCCGTTGCCATCTCGTAGTTGGGATCGCCCGCCTCCGGCATAACGTTGTTGCCCTGCGCCGCGACGAGATAGGCTGCATCTGCGGGGGCGAGCTTTTTCCCGTAATAGAGATGCTGCAAGAGCCCCGCGGCGTTGACGTACATACAGTAGCTGTAATGTTTGCCGCTGATAAGAAAGCTCTTCTCCTGTTTGCCGAAACTGATCATTGCGATACCTCACAAATAAAGTCGTTGTTTTCTGTCCGCCAAAAAGCGGGACGCGCGGCAAAAATTGCCGCGCAATATAGTGTAACGTATTTTTTGCGGAAATGCAAGGGGTTTTGAAAAAATTTGCAGCCAAAAACGGACGCGGCCCGCATTCTTGTGCGAGCCGCGTGCAAAGTGTTATTTTCTTCCGTATTTTTGTTGCACGGAGAGCCGTGCGAGCGCGCGGGCGAGGCGCGCCTGTGCGGCGTGATACTCCTCGATGCTGCGCCGCTGCAAGAGCTGCTCCTTCGCCTCGTCCGCCTTGCGGCGGTTGCGCTCGGCATCGATATCCTCGGGGCGGAGCGCGGAGTCGACGAGCACGAGCACCTCGCCCCCCTCTGCCTTCATGATGCCCGCGGCGACGGCGGCATGGCGCTCTCCCTGCGGCGTGCGGAAGGTGAGCTCGCCCGGGACGATGGCGAGGATGGTATTGCAGTGCCCCGCCAAGACGCCGTATTCGCCATCCAGCGTGGGCACGACGAGCGACTCGCATTCCCCCTCGTAAAAGGGTTTATCCGCGGCGAGCACATGCAGCTGAAAGGTCATGCCTCGCCCCCCTCAAGCTTTTTCGCCTTGGCGAGCACATCGTCAAAGGTGCCCACGTTGAAGAACGCCGCCTCGGGGATGCCGTCCGCTTCGCCGTCTACAATGGCTTTGAAGCCGCGCAGCGTCTCCTTTAAGGGCACATACACGCCCTTCACGCCCGTAAATTTTTCGGCGACGTGCATGGGCTGCGACAAAAAGCGCTGGATCTTGCGCGCGCGGAACACGGTGAGGCGGTCTTCCTCGCTGAGTTCGTCCAAACCGAGAATGGCGATGATATCCTGCAATTCGCTGTACTTTTGCAGCATCTCCTGCACGCGGCGGGCGATGCGGTAGTGCTCCGCGCCCACCACGTCCTCTTCGAGGATGCGCGACGTGGAAGCAAGCGGATCGACGGCGGGATAGATGCCCTGCTCGGCGATCTTGCGGCTTAAAACGGTGGTCGCATCGAGGTGGGAAAAGGTGGTTGCGGGGGCGGGATCGGTGAGATCGTCCGCGGGGACGTACACCGCCTGCACGCTCGTGACCGAGCCGCTGCGGGTGGAGGCGATGCGCTCTTGCAGCGCGCCCATCTCCTGCGCGAGCGTGGGCTGATAGCCGACCGCCGAGGGCATGCGCCCCAAGAGGGTGGAGACCTCGCTCCCCGCCTGCACAAAACGGAAGATATTATCGATAAAGAGCAGCACGTCCTTCTGCTCGCGGTCGCGGAAGTACTCCGCCATCGTGAGCCCCGTGAGCGCAACGCGCATGCGCACGCCGGGCGCTTCGTTCATCTGCCCGAAGACGAGCGCCGTCTTGGAAATGACGCCGCTCTCGCGCATCTCGCGCCAAAGATCGTTCCCCTCGCGCGAGCGCTCCCCCACCCCCGTAAAGATGGAGTAGCCGCCGTGCTCGGTGGCGACGTTGTGGATGAGCTCCTGAATGAGCACCGTCTTGCCCACGCCCGCGCCGCCGAAGAGCCCGATCTTGCCGCCCTTTGCGTATGGCTCCAACAGATCGATGACCTTGATGCCCGTCTCCAACACCTCCACGGCGGGAGACTGCTCCTCGAAGGGAGGCGGCTCGCGATGGATACCCCAACGCTCCTGCGCGGCGGGCGCTTCGCCGCCATCGATGGGCTCACCGAGGACGTTGAACATGCGCCCGAGCGTCTCTTCGCCGACGGGCACCTCGATGCCGTGCCCGAGCGCAGTCGCCTCCATGCCGCGGGCGAGCCCTTCGCTGCCCGAAAGCATGATGCAGCGCACGATGCCGCCGCCCTCGTGGCGGGCGACCTCCATGACGCGCGGCGCGCCGTCTGCATAGGCAACGACCTCCTCGCGAAGGCGCGGGAGCGTGCCCTCGAACATAACATCTACGACGGAACCCAAAACCTGTACGATCATGCCCTTCGCCGTCATATGATAGCCTCCTCCTGGTTTTTGCGCTGTGCCTGCGCGCCCGCGGCGATCTCTGTGATCTCCTGCGTGATGGCGCCCTGGCGGACGTGGTTGAGCTGCAGAGAGAGCTCATCCAAGAGCTTTTGCGCGTTGCGGCTCGCCGCGTCCATCGCCTCCATGCGCGCGCTCTGTTCGCAGCAAAAACTATCGACGAGCGCGCTGTAAATAAAGCCCGTGAGATAGCTCGGGATAATGTGATCGAGCACCTTTTCGATGGAGGGCTCGAAGGAGAACGCCGCGGGCTGTTCCGCGCGTTCGGAAGTGAACTGCGCGCGGTGGAAGGGCAGAAGGCGCGTAAGGCGCACTTCGCTGTCCCGCCCGTTCTTCATATCGGTATAGATGATAAAGATCTTTTTGAACTCGCCCGCATCATATGCTTCGAGCAGGACGTTTGCGATCTCCCGCGCGCGCTGCACGGTGGGATTTTGCGCCGTATAGAGAAAGCTCCTGCGGATGGGGATGCCGTGCCGCCTGCAAAACTGCCGCCCGTACTCGCCCACGACGAAGAGCTCCTTTTCGCCCTTGCTTGCCGCGAGCAGCTCCTTCGCCGCCTTGATGACGTTTTGGTTGTAAGCGCCCGCGAGCCCCTTATCCGCCGTCACGATGAGGCAGCCCACCCTGCCCGTCTCGGGAATGGTGCCTTCGAGCGGATAGAAGTAACGATCCTCCACGCGCTCATCGGTGCGGAAAATGCGCTTGACTTCCGCCTGCACGGCGGAAAAATAGGGGCGCGTCCGATCTAACCCCTCTTTTGCCTTGCGCATTTTGGCGGAGGCGATGAGATACATCGCCTCCGTGATCTTTTTGGTATCGCGCACGCTTGCAATGTGCGCCTTGATCTCCTTGACGCCGGGCATCAGCCGTTCGCCTCCCCGCCGCGCGCGGCAAGGTACGCCTCTGCAAGGCGGCAAATTTCGGCGCGGTCCTCGGCAGAGAGCTGCCCCGTTTCCCCGATGCGTCCCATGAGCGCGGCGTCCTGCGCCGCAACATAGGCAAGCAGCCCCGTGCGGAAGGCGCCGATCTCCTCGGGCGGGACGTCCTGCATCACGCGGTGCATCGCCGCAACGAGCAAAACGACCTGCTCGCCGAGCGCCATCGGCTTATACTGCGGCTGGCGCAGAAGGCGCATGAGCCCCTGCCCGTATTTGAGCTGCGTCTGCGTCGCCTCGTCGAGATCGGAAGAAAACTGCGTGAACACCTCCATCTCGCGGAACTGCGCAAGATCGAGGCGGATGGTGCCCGCGGCGGACTTCATCGCCTTGGTCTGCGCGTCGCCGCCCACGCGCGAGACGGAGAGCCCCACGTTGACGGCGGGGCGCTGCCCCGCGAAGAAGAGCGAGCTCTCCAAAAAGATCTGCCCGTCTGTAATGGAGATGATATTCGTCGGGATATAGGCAGAGACGTCGCCGCCCTGCGTTTCAACGACGGGAAGCGCCGTCATGGAGCCGCCGCCCCGCGCATCCGAAAGATGCGCCGCACGCTCCAACAGGCGGGAATGCAGATAGAAGACGTCTCCGGGATACGCCTCACGCCCCGGGGAACGCCCGAGGAGCAGGCTGAGCGCACGGTACGCCACGGCATGCTTGGAGAGATCGTCGTAGACGATGAGCACATCCTGCCCCTTTTCCATAAAGTATTCGCCCATCGCGCAGCCCGCGTAAGGGGCGACATACTGCATGGAGGCAGACTCCCCCGCCGAAGTGGAGACGACGATGGTATAGCCGAGCGCGCCGCGGCTGCGGAGCGCCTCGGTGAGCTGCGCCACCGCGCTCGCCTTCTGCCCGATGGCGACGTAGATACAGATCACGCCCTTGCCCCGCTGATGGAGAATGGTATCGAGCGCGATCGCCGTCTTGCCCGTCTGCCTGTCGCCGATGATGAGCTCGCGCTGACCCCGCCCGATGGGGAACATGGAGTCGATGGCGAGCAGCCCCGTCTCGAGCGGACGGTTGACGGGCTGACGCTCGAGGATGGAGGGTGCGGGCGCCTCGATGGGGCGGTATCCTGCCGCCTCGATCTCCCCCTTTCCGTCGATGGGCGCGCCGAGCGCGTTCACCACTCTTCCTAAGAAGTTCTCGCCGACGGGCACGCCCGCCGTCTTCCCGGTGCGGCGCACCGCGCCGCCCTCCGAGACGAGCCCGTCCTCCCCGAAGAGGATGCAGCCCACGCGCTCCCGCCCGAGGCTGAGCGCCATGCCGCGCACGCCGGAGGAAAATTCCACGATCTCCCCGTACGAGACGCGCCCGAGCCCCGAGACGGAGGCAACGCCGTCGCCGACGGAGAGGACGGTCCCGAGCTCCTCGGGAAGCGCCTGCGGCGACCAATCCCGCACGGCGCCGCCGATGAGGGGGATGATATCACCGTTCTTTTTGGGGACCTCGGTGAGGATCTCCCGCAGCTGACGGAAGCGCCCGTTGACGCTCCAATCGTACACGTCTGCCCCCACCTCGAGGCGGAAGCCCCCCGGAAACGCCTCCGAGGCGACAAACGCGAGCGTAACGTCCTTGCCGTACTTTTCTTTCAAAAAGGCGAGAAAGCGCGCCTCCTGCTTCTTGGAAGGCGGCTCCGCCGCATACAGTTTTGCCAAGACGGGCTCAGTCATGATCTTTCTCCGTCCGCGCGCCCTTGGCGGGCTTTTTCGAAGCCGCCGATTGCGCGTCTACGGCGGCGAGGAACTGGTCGTATGCCGTGGAAGCGCTCTCTTTGAGCGCGAGCTTTTCCACTGCGTCCGTCACGATGGCGGCAACGTCCGCACGCGCATCCTTTTCCGCCTGCGCCCGGATGCGCGCGGCGTCTGCACGCGCCTCGGCGAGGATGCTCTTTGCAAGTTCCTCCGCCTCGCGGCGCTGCCGTGCGCCGTATTCTTCCGCCTGCAGCTCCGCTGCGCGGCGCTGCGACGCGATCTCCTGCTCCGCGCCCGCGAGCTTTTCCTCGTACTCTGCGCGCGCCTTTTCTGCCTCCGCCTGCTTTTTTTCGGCATCGGCATCCATCTTTTCGTAGTGTTCCCTGCGTTTTTGCATAAAGGAACGCACGGGCTTGTAGAGAAGCAACCACAGCCCGGCAAACAGGATAACGAAATTGAGAAGATGGAGCAGGATCTGCTGCCAATCGATGTTCAGCGGCACAGCCGCAAGCTGTAAGGGCATGGCAGCCTCCCGTTACAGGACGAAAATGACGAGGATGGAGACGATGAGCGCATAGATGATCGCCGTCTCGATGAACACGAGCCCGAGCATGAGGGTGGAACGGATCTTGCCCTCCGCCTCCGGCTGGCGGGCGATCGCCTCCGAAGTCTTTGCAACGGCGACGCCCATCCCGATGGCGCCCGCAGCCGCGGCGAGCCCGATGGCGATGCCTGCGGCGAGTGCCTTATCTCCCGTGGCATTATCCGCCTCGGGAGCGGGCTCTTCGGCAGGGACTTCCTGCGTCGTCTCGACCATTTCCGCCGCGGCAGACGCGACGGGCGCAGACGGCTTCTGCCCGCTCAATCCTGCAACGAGCAGCACCGCCAAAAGCAGCGCAAGCAGCGCGCACAGCAACACCAAACCTTTCTTTTGGATCATTTTCATTGAACGACCTCCGTTTTGGAAGAAACTTTTTTCTCTCTCTGTTTTTTGGGTTTTTTGACGTAGGGCTCGCTCACTTCCCCATAGAAGAGAGAGGTAAGCATGGTGAGCACATACGCCTGTATGATGGCATGCAGCACCGTGAAGAGCACACCGACGATCACGGGCAGCACGAAAGAGAGCGCAAGATAGGAATAGACGAGCTCGGTAACGAGCGCGCCGCTCAAAAGCGCGCCGAACATACGAAAGCTCATAGAGACGGGCAGCGAAAACTCTTTGAGCGTCCGCCCCGCGCCGCGCAGCCTGTTGGCGGCGATCCCGCCCGAGAGGATGACGAGGTAGGAAAGGCACCCCAGCGTGATCGCTCCGTTGATATCCGAGAGCGGCGCAGGCAGGATGACGCACTCCCCCGCCGCCGTCACCGCCGGCACACCGACGAGCTCGAAGAGTGTCCCGATGAAGATATATGCGCCCGCGGCAAAGATATACGCGCCCAAAAAGCCGTTCTTGTGCGGGCTGTTGGAACGCGCGAGCCCGCCAAACGCCCCCACCGCCTGTTCAAGAAGCATCTGGAACTTCCCGGGGATCAGCTTGAACTTCGGGATGACGAAGATGCGCACGATCGCCGCAAACACGAGGATGACGCCCGTCACGATAAAGGCGGAGATGAGCCCCGGATTGACGGCGAGCCCGAAGAGGGAGATCTTATCCCGCTCGTGCAGAACGACGTCCTGCATCGTCTCCTGAATGGTCGCATCCCGCTCGTACAGCCCGTCCGTCAAAACGATGCCCGTAATGAGCGCGGCAATGACGGCGGCGACAATGATGAGAAAGATGCACGTCTGTTTTTTTGTCATGCTGCCTCCCGTTTGGCTGCGACGCCCGCAAAGATGCGCCCGAAATCGCTCCTATTATAGCGCGGCAGGCGGCGGCTGTCAAACGATGACGGGCTCGCAGGCATGAAAAAAACGGATTTTACCATCCGTTTTTCCGATATATCCCCTCTGTTTTCCGCATCCGCCGCCAATCCCTCCGCCTTTGCCGACTCTGTTTCGCGGCATCCCCGCACAGACAATGCAATTCTATCAATATCCAACAGACGTTCTAAGATAAGGCTTTTATGCCGTAAGGTACGCGGGTAACCTGCACATGCAAAACCCCGCAACCTCGCCGCTCCGCTCTGCCAATGCAGAGCTTTTTTTATGGAAAATACGCTTTTGCACCTCCGCCAACATTGCAATTATATCATATCTTCCTACGCATTTCAAGAGAGGTCCGCAAAAAATACAACCGATGCCGCACCATGGCTGAAAAATGCGTACAGGAAAGCGATCCTTTGAGCGGAAATCTCACATAATTATCGAAGCTGCTCTTTGTCGGCAGCAGGCAACACCAAAAAACTTACTTTTCCTTTCAGATCATCACGTCGCATATCATTACGCCGCCGCAGAACATTCTGCGGCGGCGCGCCTTCCTTTATTCCTGTTCCTGTTCCGAAGACGGGATCCCCCTCCGCTCGACCATCCTGTAAAATTCGGCGCGCGCCGTCTCGTGATAGGGTATGATCCAGAACGAGAGGATCCCGAACGTGAGAATGCAGAGGA
>CALVLO010000040.1 GCA_944338265.1 uncultured Clostridia bacterium | reverse complement strand
TCCGCCTCCAACGTGACGGGGGAAACGCCCGACCTGTTCGCCGTCCGTATGCGGCTGCCCGAGCGCGTCCTCTTTCTGGTGGACGGCGCGCAGGGCGCGGGGCATCTTCCCCTGAAAATGCGCGCATCGGGCATCGACTTTCTCGCCCTTGCGGGGCACAAGGGACTGCACGCCATCCAAGGGGCGGGCGCGCTGCTCTTTTCCGAGCGCGTCTCCCCCGACCCCGTCCTGTTCGGCGGCACGGGCAGCGAGAGTTTCAACTTCGATATGCCCGCATTCTACCCCGACCGCTTGGAGAGCGGAACGCTCTCCTATCCCGCGATCAGTTCCCTCTTCGAGGGTGCGCTCATTGTGCAGGCGCGCCGCAGCGAGAGCGCGCGCAGGCTGATCGCGCTTACGGAGCGGGTGATCGCCGCCATTTCCGCGCTTGAGGGTTTTCGCGTCTACTCCGCCCCCAACGCCTGCGGGATCTGCGCCTTTTCGCACGCGCGCATCCCCTCCGAAGAGCTTGCGGGCATGCTCTCGGAGCGCGAGCAGATCGCCGTGCGGGGCGGGCTGCACTGCGCGCCCCTCATGCACAGGGCGCTCGGCACCTTCCCCGCGGGGCTCGTGCGCGCCTCCTTCTCCCCCTTTCAGGGGATGCGGGAGGCAAACGCCCTTACGGAAGCCCTCCGCCGCATCATGGAAGGGCGCAAAAAACAGCGCGGGCAGCTATAATTTTTTCAATTCTTCGGCGATTTTTTGCAGCTTTTTGCGCTTTGCCGCATCGAGAAGGGGGGAGATCTGCGCGCAGAAGGCATCGATCTCGGCATTGGTGAGCGTGCCGCCGCGCTTGCCTTCGACGGCGCGGGCATACACGGCTCGCATCAGCTCCCCTTCGCTCTTCCCCTCGTACTCGGCGGCGATCTTTTGTACTTCCTCCAAAAAGGGCTGCGGCGCCCCCGCGGAAAAACTTGCAAAATCTTTCATACTGCCTCCTCTCTTCATCCTATGAGGGGAACGCCCGTTTTGCGCACCGCATACAATGGCGGTATGCAACCGCTTCTGCTTTTTGCGCTGCTCGCCATGATGCAGCAGCCCGACTTCAACGCCTCGCTGCAAAAATTTTTGCAATTTTACCGCGAAAACCGCGCCGTGCTCGCCGCGCTCGCGGGCGAACCCGTGCCCGCCGCCGATCCGCCCAAAGAAAAGCGCCGCCCCGAGAAGGACGGCGAAGAGGACGTTTTAACGTCTTATCTGAAAAACCTCGGCGTGCGTTAACCAAGCCGCGCGAGGACCTCCTCCAAAAAGAGATCCTGCTCACCTGCATATGCGGGGGCGGTGACGGCGACGGCGCCGTCTTCGGGCGTGACGCCCCTGCCGTGGATGGACTTGCCCTGCGGCCAGACGATCTCGGCAACGGTGAGGCGGAAGGCGCTCCCGTCCGAATACTCGAAAGCGGACTGCATCACCCCTTTGCCGTAGGTGCGGCACACGTCCGTCTCCCCGTCGCGGCGGAGGAAAATGTGATCATAGCCGAGCGTCCCGTAGTCGACGAGCGCGCCGATGAGGCACTCGGAGGCGGAGGCGGAATTTTCGTCCGCAAGCACATAGATGCGGCTCTCCGCCGAAAAATAGGCAGAAAAATCGTTGCCCGCGGCGCGGTACACCGTCTCCGCGCCGCTGCGGAATTTCGCCCGCGCGACGACGGGACGCGCCCCCTCCGCATTGCGGAGAAGGTGAGCTGCGATGCGCTGCAGATCGCTCAAATATCCGCCGCCGTTGCCGCGAAGATCGAGGATGAGGTGCTTTTTCCCGCGCGAACGCATGAGGGCAAGACAAGCCTCAAACTCCTCTGCGCAGTTCCCGTTAAAGCGTTTGAGCGCAATGTACGCCGTATCCGCGCCGAGCCCCGCAAGCCCGCCGCCCGTCTCGGTGAGCGACGTCTCCTCCTCCCCGCGGAAGCCGAAACTCGCCTCCGCATCGCGGTAAAGGCAATACGCCGCGCGGAAGGTGCGCTTTTCGAGCAGAAAGGCGTTCTCCGCAGAGGGAAGCGCATCGGGCGAGAAGTCCGCGTAGAGCACGAACGCGCCGGACTGCGCGCCGACAAATTGCACAAACGAGGCAAGCTCGCCCGTCTGTACCCCGCCGCCGCTCTCCCAGCCGAGGAGGTACATGCCCTCTTTGAGCCCTGCAAGGCAGGCGGGAGAATTTTCCGTGACGGCATGAATGCGCAAGCCCTCCTCTGCCGCGGCGACGGTGACGCCGATGCCCGTGCCCGCGCCCTCGCTCTCCGCCGCCTTCTGCGCATATTCCTCCGCGGAATAGTAGGCGGAAAACTCGTCGGGCACGACCATATCGTAAAGTTCTTCGTAGAGGGCATCGAGATCTGCTTCGCGGTAGTATTCGTCGCCGAGCGTTTGGATGAGCCATTCGAGCTTGCGCAGGCGGGCATCGCGCGTGTACAGAGCGGCGAGCCACCCCACGAGAACGCACGCGGCGGCGATGAGGCATGCGAGCAAAACGGCAAGCGCCCGCCGAGCCCCTTTACGGGCTGCGGCGGGCGCGGCTTGCTCTTGGGAAGTTGTCTTTTTGTTACGATCTTTCATTGTGCTCTCCCGATTGCATCAATTTATAAAGAACGGACAGGATGCGGAAGGTGACCGCATCCGAAAATTTGCGGATGTTCAGCCCCGTGGCGCGCTCGATCTTATCGAGGCGGTACATGAGGGTGTTGCGGTGCATAAAGAGGTTACGGCTCGTCTCCGAGACGTTGAGGCTGCTCTCCAAAAATGCCTCCGCCGTCTCCGTCATCTCTTCGTCGTCGAAGATCTCCTCCGCGCGCTCGGCATTGAACTGCGCCAAATACTCCTGCATGCGGCTCTTGGGTAGGTCTTCGAGCAATTTTACGAGCAGATATTCGCGGTAGGAATGCACCTCGCCCTCGCTCTTGAAGAGGGCGCTCACCCGCACCGCCGTTACCGCCTGCAGATAGGAGCGCGCGATTTCGGCAAAGGAGCTCACCTCGCAGCCGACGCCCACGCTCGCCTTGATGCCGAGCTCCTCGTAGAGCGAATTGCGCAAAAAGGAACCGTAATCGAAGGCGCTCTGCTCGCCGTCTGCAAAATGGACGGCGGCAAGGCGGTTATCGTCCATGCGGACGACCATATCCTGCGAGTCTGCAAGGGTGCGCTCGAGCTGCGTATACGCCTCGTCGGAGCGCTTATCGGGCACGATATCGAGCGCGATGCAGGTGCCGTCTGCAAGGTTGAATTTGGTCATAAAACGGAAGGCGTACCATCCGCCGCCCTCGCCTAACAGGATGGTGCGGAGCGCCTCCTCCTTGGCGGGGATGAGCGTCTGCGAATCGGTGCTCTCCACAAGGTATGCGATGAGGCGCGCCTCGCGCGCCGCGTTCGCCCCCGTGCCTCTCAGATATGCCTCTACCTGTTCGCCCCGATAGCTGATATAAAAGTGCGTCTCCTCGCCGCCGCGCGGGGTAAGGTATGCCTCCGCCCCCGTCTTCTCCTGCAAGTCGGCAAGCATCTTTTTGAGTTCCGCAAGCGATGCCTTCATTGGGATCCCCCGTGCCGAAAGCGCCCGCTTTTTGCCGTGCGCGCGCTTTGGGTATTTTTACCCGTATGGCAGGTATATTATACCATCTTACAGGGTAAATGGCAAGGGTTTTGCGCAAAATGAAGGCACCATGTCCGCATTACCCCCCCCCGAAACGCAAAATTACCCAAAAAAATATGCACAAATCTTGCTTTTTTCAGAGCAGCTTATTGACATACCCATTCGCGACATGGTATAATGATACGGAACATGGGAGGGTGTTTGCCCTTCCGCGCATTGCACAAACTGAATTCGGAGTGTGAATTATTATGAGCGAAAATTTGACGGCAACCGTAAATACGTCAACCGAAAACAATTCCGAAAGGGCCCCGGCCGGAGGATACCGCGCGCTCGCGGTGATCACCTTCCTGTTCGCCGTTGGCGGGCTCTTTTTGGGCTTGCTCTCCAAATTAGTAGACTTTTTTGCCCACAGCACCATTTTCGGCGCGGCGGGCGGCGCGCTCGACGGGTCTCTGCTCGGCTTCCTCATCCATTATGTGAAGACGATCTCGGAGGCGGGCATCGGCACCTATTTGAAGGAAACGTTTACCTCGTTTGATGTTTCCAACATCACCCTCCTTCTCTCCTCCGTCGGCGTGGCGATCGCAGCCGTGCTCTCCCTCATCCTGATGATCGCTTCCTTCTGCGTAGGGAAGACGGCGAAAAACTGCGCCATGACGAGCGCCGTCATCGCCTTCCTCGCCTACTTCGGGATGTTCATCTGCAACTTCTACACGGGGCGTCTCACTTCGGACACCTTTGAAAAGAGCATGTTCGATATCCCCACCGCGATCGTTTCGGGCGTGCTGCTCGTATGCCTGTGGGTGGCGGCACTCGCCCGCCGCAAGGGGCTCGGGCTTTTGAACATCCTCCTCTTTGTGCTCACCGTGCTTACCGGGTACGCAATGTGCAACACGAGCTCGCTGTTTTTGCAGCTCGGGGTGCTCGGCGGCATCGACGCGATCAAATCGAACATCTTCTTCGGGAGCGCGACGCTTGCATTCTTTGTTGTGCTCGCGTTCAACGTCATCGCATCTTCCGTCCGCCTGAATGCCCAGAAGGCATACGTCTTTGATACGGTGCGCTTCGGGCTCCTGCTCATTACCGCGGTGCTTGCCTTTATCTCCAACGGACTCGAGACGGATTGGGCGCTCTTCAATACGCAGCTGCTCTCCGTCATCCTCATGCTTGCGGCGCCCCTTGCGGCGTTCCTGCTCTCCATTGTGGCTGCCATCGTCATCGCAAACAAAGCAAACCACAACGAGATCGCATCGGACGATCTGCTCCGCGCATATGGCGGGATCCCCGCGCAGCAGCCCGCAGCCGCTACCGCAGAGGCGTACACCGCCCCCGTCGGCGCGGAAACCGCTCAGGACATCGCCAAGAATGTGACGGTGAACGTGACCCCGCCTGCGGCAACCGAGCCGCAGCCGCCGCAGAACGTGACGGTGAACGTCTCGCCCGCCATGTACGGGCAGCAGCCCATGGGGATGCCCTTCTACCCCATGCCCTACTACGTTGCGCCGCAGCCCGGCATGATGCCCGGCGCCGCGCCTGCACAGCAGCCCGCGCCCGCACCCGAGGCGGAAGCGCCCGCGGCGCCTGCGCCTGCTCCCGCGCCCGAGCCTGCAAAGGAAGAACCGATGACCGAGTTCGAGCGCAGCATGGCGGCGCTTGCAAAGGGCATCGAGCCCGAAGCACCCGCGGCGCCCGCGCCGCAGCCTGCACCCGCCCCTGCGCCTGTGTTCACGCAGCCCGCAGCCGCGCCCGTTCAGCAGGCAATGCCCTCCTCCGTTTACGACGCGACGCAATACACCTACGACTCCTTCATCAACGGTCTTACGCCGCAGGAGAAGAACGAGTTCGGCGATCTGTTTATCGCCAACAAGTACGGCGACCTCTCCTACCTCCCCGCTTACGTCATCGGCGGAGACAACCGCGAATTTTTCTCCAAGGTGTTCATCTATGTGGGCAGATACCGCGGACACATCTCCACTTCCCTGCTCGATAAGCTGTATCTCTACGTCAACAGCCGCGCATAACGGCAAAAAAATAGCTCCGCCCGACGGCGGAGTTTTTTTATGCCCTTTGATCAGTCATCACATTTTAAGCGGACGACGACGCAGATGCCCTCCCGTTCGCTGTACTCGCGCGCTTCGCTGAGCGCATCGACGAGGAAGAGCCCGCGCCCGCGCTCTGCGGTAAGATCGGAGCAGACGGGCGTTTCGGGCGGGCGGAAGGCGACCGCGCTCCGCACGCTGATGCGCAGCGTATCCCCCTCGCGGCGGACGGAAAATGCCGCGCTTCCGCCGCCGTACTCGAGGGCGTTGACGAGCAGCTCGTTCGCCACGAGACGGCAGTTGAAGACGGCGTCTTCGGAGACTGCCTCCGCTTGCAGCGCGGCGCACATGCGGGCAAGCGCACTGTGCAGCGCATTAAAATCGTCCACTTGGAAAAACATTTATTCCACCATCGACTTTTTGAGGTTCTCCCTCAGTTTTTGCAGGATCTTGCGCTCCATGCGCGAGATGTTCATCTGCGATACCCCCATGCGCTTGGCGGTCTCCATCTGCGAGAGCTCCTGCCCGAAGCGGTACTTCACGAGCCTGCGCTCCTGCTCGGAGAGCGAGGCGAGGGCGGCGCGCACCGCATCGCGGTTCTCCACGTCTTCAAAGACGTTTTCCTCCGCGGGGAGCACGTCGTAGAGGCTCATGTTTTCCCCTTCGCGGTCGACGGGACCATCGAGCGAGACGATACCGCCCGCTTCCGAACAGCGCAGCACCTCTTCTTCGCTCACCCCGAGGCGGGCGGCGAGCTCCTTTGCGGTGGCGTTTTTCCCCGTCTCGGCGAGATATTTTTCCGCCTCGCGCTTGATGCTCACCCTCAGCTCGCTCACCTTGCGCGGAAGATGGACGAGGCGAGAGCGGTCGCGGAAGTAGTTTTTGATCTCGCCCGTAATGGTGGGCGTGATGAAGGTGGAAAACTTTAACCCCTTGCGCTCGTCGAAGCGGTCCACGCCCTTGATGAGCGCGAGCGAGGCAACTTGGTAGAGATCGTCGTAATCCACTCCCCGCCCGACGAACTTTTTGGCGAGCACGGCGGCAATGTAGAGGTATTTCTCCACGATCTCGTTGCGGACGGCGATGTTGCCTGTCTCGCGGTATTGGCGGAAAAGCGCTTCGTCGTTCATGCCTGCTTCCCGAAGGTGAATACGATCTTAAAGACGGCGCCCTCCCGCCGTTCCATGACAACGCTGCCCGCGAGCGCGTTGATGAGCGCGAGGGCGATCTCATCCTCCTCACAGGCGGAAGCCGCACCGTGCGCCCCTTCGCCCTCGATGGCGACGGAGAGCGCCTCCCCCGCCGAGAAGGCGATTTCCGCGCGGGCATAGCCGCCGCGCATGAGAAGGAGCAAACTCTCCGTAACGCAGACTTTGCAATCCTCGCCGTCGTCGTAGCCGAGCGCGGCGAGCGAACAGACGCCGCCCGTTGCGAGGCGGACCGTCGTCATTATATCGGGCGAGAGCGCAACGCGCATCCGCAACAATTCATCCATCATTCTATCTCCATGATCTTATCGAGCGCGCAGATGACAAACAGCTTTTTGATGCGGGGATTGAGCCCCTTGATCTTGAGCATGTGCCCGCGCTCTTTGAGGAATTTGAGGAGCTTGATAAAGGTGCCGAGCGCCGTCGAATCGAGGAACTCGAGCGCCGCGCAATCCAGCACGAGGTCGGTCTCCGCATCCCCGTAATACATTTTGACTGCCGCGTAAAACTCCTCGGCGTTTGCCGAATCGATGCTGCCTTTGAGCGCGACCGTCACGGGAGCGCTGCCGATCAGGGTAACTTCTTCCATGGTTTCCTCCGCCGCGCGCCGTTTATGCGGCAGCGCGGTCCTTTCTTTATTTTTACCACCCTTTGCGGGGCGTTCAAACATATTTTATAAAATTTCGTTGAGACTTGCGAGCACAAGATCTGGGCGGTCGGGAAAGCGCTTCATGCTCGCCCGCGTCGTCTCGCCCGAGAGGACCAAAATGCTCTTCATCCCCGCCGCATTGGCGAAGCGGATATCGGTGTGCATCCTGTCGCCCGCCATGCAGGTACGCGCGGCGGGCACGCCGAACGCATCTGCAACGCACGCAGCCATCACGGGATAGGGCTTGCCGCAGATGACGGAGGGCATCCGCCCCGAGGCGCGTTCAAAGAGTGCCAAAAACGCGCCGACATCGGGCATGGGGACGCCTGCGGTCGGGCAGACGTCATCCGGATGGGTGGCGAGATACACCGCCCCGCCCGCGAGAAACTCGTTGAACGCCTTCATCTTGGCAAAATCGAGCGCCGTATCGTAGGCGAGCACACATACCTCGGGCGCGGTATCATCGAGCAGGATGCCGCCCGCGGCAAACTGCGCGCGCACAGCATCCGTCGCGCGCACATGCACGCGCGCCCCCGCATGATGCGCTCGGAGATAGGAGATCGCCGCCATCGCGGAGGTGTACACCGCATCGCCCTCCCCCCACAGCCCGAGGCGCGCGAGCTTTTTTTCGTATTCCTCGGGCGTCTTGGAGGAGTTGTTGGTGAGAAAGACGAGCCGCTTGCCGATGCCGCGCAGCCGCATGAGCGTCTCCCGCATGCCGCCGATGGGCGCATCGCCCAGATAGACGGTGCCGTCCAGATCGAGCAAAAAGAGGTCCGTCCCCCGCAAAAGTTCTTCTTTGGTCATCACATCTCCATCAGCCCGAAGTCGCGGATGAGGGCGGAGAGCCCGCCTTCCGCATGCTCGGGCAGCGTTTTGAGGATCGCAGACGCGGGCGGCTGCAATGCGCCCGCGCCGAGGGCATGCAGCGCCCGTTCGTAGCCCGCGCGCCGCACGAAAATGGCGCGGAGCTCGGCAAGGAGCTCCCCGCGCACCCGCTCCAAGCGCAGGGCACGCGCGGCATACTCCTCCCGCGAGGGGATGCAAAGCGCCGCATAGGGCACGCCCGCCGCCTTGGCGCGGGCGGCATAATCCGGCACGCAGTACCGCCGCGGAACGCCCCGCGAAAAGAAGGCGAGATAGAGCGCCGTGAGCGCCCGCCAGCGCGCATAGCCGCTCCCCGCGAGCGCGGCGCCCTCGCCGCGCGGGAGACCCGCATCCTCCAAAAGACGCAGCCGCCCGTTCCGCCGCACGATCTCCTCGGCGGAGAGCGCATCGCGCATCTCGGTAAGGGCGTATGCCTCTTCATAGGCAGCGCCTCCCCACGGGCGGCGCGCGATCAGCCCGACCGCCTTCGCCTCGAAGAGCGCGAGCCGCGCGAGCATGAGCCGCGCATACCCCTCGCCGCAGGAGGGGCGCAGCAGCGCCATATCGCACACCGTCTCGCCCGCCGCAAGCGGCGCGCGGATGCGGTTGGCATCCACCGTCACATCGCCCCGCGCGCAAAGCGCGCCGTCAAGCGAGGCGTCCGTCGGAAACAGCATGCAGGGCACGCCGCGCACAGCGGAAAAAAAGCGTGCCGCCTTTAACAGTTCCGCCCCGCCCGCCGCGAGCAGACAGCCTGCCTCCGGCAGGGCAAAGAGCGGGAGCGCATCCCCCTCCCACAAAACGGCGAGCGCGCGCGGCGAACGCACGGCGGGAAGCAGCGCGGAAAAGGAGGTATCCTCCGCAAGGACGAGCGCCTTGCCCGCATGCACATGTAAAAAACGAGCGGCGCTCTCGCACACGCAGGAGAAGGACAGCCCGCCTCCTCCGTACCCGCCGCACTCCGCGGGGTTCTTCTTCGGTACGGATGAGTCGAGCCGCATGGGGTCTCCTCCCTATAAAAGTATGGAATGAAGTTGCTTAATGAGCGCGTCGTTTTCTGCGGGCGATCCCACCGTGATGCGGCAAAAATCGCGCAGGACGGGCTTATCCCAAAAGCGGACCAGGATGCCCGCCTCTTTGAGCTTGGTGTAGATCTCCTTCCCGCTGCGGGCGCCGCGCCCTGCAAAGAGGAAGTTTGCCCCGCTCTTCGGCACGGTGAAGCCCATGTTCAAGAGTTCGCCGCGCAGGCGCTCGCGTTCTGAAACGACGCGCGCAACGGTTTCTGTGTGGTACGCTTCATCCTCGAGCGCGGCGGCGCACACCGCCTCGCACACGGCGTCTACGGGGTAGGAATTAAAGCAATCCTTCATGCGGAAGAGCCCTGCGATCAGCGCCGCATCCCCCACGGCATACCCGCAGCGCATGCCCGCGAGCGAGTAGCTCTTGGAAAACGTCTTTACAACGAGGAGGTTGGGATACTTTTTTGTGAGCGGCGCGAGACTCTCGCCGAAAAAGTCCATATACGCCTCGTCGGCGATCACGATCTTTTGGGGCACGGAGGCGACAAACGCCTCCATCTCCGCCCGCCCGATGCCCACGCCCGTTGGCGCGTTGGGATTGGCGATATAGTAGCCTTGGCAATCCGCCGCCCGCATGGCGGCAAGATCGAGCGAGAAATCGGCTTTGAGCGTCACGATCTTTTTCGGGATGCCGAAAAACGCGGCGAACACCTCGTAAAAGGAGTATGTAAGATCGGCAAAACAAGCGCCCGCACCCTCCCCGTCGAAAAAGGCGGGAAAGCTGAGCGCGAGCACTTCGTCCGATCCGTTCCCGCAGAAGACGTTTTCGGGCAGCACGCCCTCATGCCGCGCCACAGCGGCGCGCAAAAGCCCTGCATCGGGGCGCGGATAGCGCCGCAGCCCGTCTGCCTCCGTCCGCGCGAGCACTTCGGCAACGCGCGGCGACGGCGGGTAAGGATTTTCGTTGGTATTGAGTTTGATGTAAGCCCTGTCGCGCAGCTGCTCTCCTGCCGTATAGGGCAGGATGGCGCGCGCTTTTCGGCTCAAAAAGTCCATAGCGCCCCTCTCCTAACAGACCATTTACAGTATACTTACAGTATACCGCAGGACGCGCCGTTTGTCAAATATTCAGCGGCGGCAGCACGAGCGAGATCGCGTTTACGGCATACCCCGCGGCAATGCCGAGAAGGAGCAAGCCGAGCACGATCAGAAGATTGCGCCGCCATGCGGAGAGTGAACGGAAGAGGACGAGCGCACCGAGCCCCGTGTTGGAGAGAAGCCCCGCAAGGCAGCTCCCGAAGGTGATGCCGCCCATCGCGTATACTTCGGCGAGGATGACGGAAGAGCCGCAGTTGGGCACGAGCCCGAGCGCCGCACAGATGAGCGGCTGAAACCAATAGCCGCTCCCCTGCAAAAAGCCGATGACGTTCTCCTCCCCCACAAAGAAGAAGAGGTAGCCGAAGAAAAGATTGACGGCGAGCACGAAGGCGGCGACTTTGAGCGCGTGAACGAGCGGCGAAAGAAGGTAGAGCACAAACCACTTTTCGGCATGCGCATGTTCGCAGGCGGTGTATGCGCCTTCGCCCGCGGGCAGATGCGCGTGTTCTTCCTCGTGCGGGTGCCCGTGCACGTCGTACTCGGGCAGCGGCTGCACCTTCTCCGCCGCGCGGCGGGAAAACAGATCGGCAAGATACCCGATCCCCACGCCGAGCAGCAGCTTGATCCCGCACATGGAGAGAATGGAGACGAGCTTGTTGAGCCACGACATCTCCGAGACAAGAAAAAAAAAAAATGCCTCGTCGCTCGTGGCGATGAAC
>CALVLO010000039.1 GCA_944338265.1 uncultured Clostridia bacterium | reverse complement strand
TCTTTGGCGGGCGCCTGACGGTAGGCGGCGGTAATGCAGAACTGTCCGCCCGTGGCGGCGGCTCCCGCGAGGAGCAGCCAGCAAAGCTGCATCGCCGTCATCGGCTCGTAGGTGACGATCATGAGGGGGAGCGTGACGACGGTGGAGAACGCTGCGAAGAAGAATACCGTCATAATGCCGCGCTCGCCCTTATTTCCGAGAATGCGCACGCAGGTGTAGGCAAATCCCGCGCAGGCGCCGCTCAAAAATCCCGCAAGGGCGGGCAGCGCCGCCATATCGAAGCGGGGATCGACCACGCACATCGCGCCGGCAAAGGCGGTGAGAACGAAGATGAGCTCGGGGATGCGCGGCTTCTCGCGCAGCAAGAGCACGGAAAAGAGGATGGCAAAGAAGGGGGAGAGCTTGTTGAGGATGGAGGCATCCGAGATGCTTCCGATGTGGTCGATGGCGTAAAAGTTCAAGATCACGCCCAAAAGCCCGAGGGCGGAGCGCAGAAAGTGCCACGGGATGCAAGCCCTGCTTTTGAGGCGGAACTTCTCTTTTTGGAAGCACATGATCACGCCGACCACGATGACGGTGAGCCCGTTGCGGAAAAACACCTTCTGAAAGAGCGGAAGATCGCCCGCAAGGTTGACGAATAAATTCATGAGCGCAAAGCACAGCGCCGCGCCCAAAATAAAGAGGATGCCAAGCCCTTTTTTGCCAGCCGTTCGCATACGCAACATTATATGCGCGGGGCGGCAAAATGTCAAACAGATCGGGCGGGGGCGTTCGTATAGCGCGGGCAAATTTCCTGCATGCTGTATAAGGAGGGCGCGCTTGCGGGCAAATTGCGGGCGGGGGGTTGACTTTGCCCGCAGTTTCTGATATAATCAGAAAAAAAGTTGCCGCAGCTTGCAGATGCGGCGCTCTGGAGGAAGGGCGATGAACGAAGTGATCGGGAGCATTTTAGAGGCAGAAGCCAAGGCGGAGGAGATCTCCCGCGCGGCGGAAGCCGAGAGCCGCCGCCTTTTGGAAGAGGGCGCCGCGGCTGCCGAGGCGATCCGCAAAGATGCGGAGCGCAGGCTGATCGCGGAGCGCGAAGCGTGCTTTCAGGCGGCGGAGCGCATGGCGCAGGCGCGCTACGAAGAGCTGCTTGCCGCGGGCAAAGCCAAGGCGGAAGCTATGCGCGCCGAAGCGGAAGCCAAGGTCGGCACGGCGGCACGCAGCGTCTTCGGGAAGGTGTTTTCGTGATCGTTGCAATGAAAAAATTTGAGCTGACGGCGCTCTCTTCCGACCGCGCGCGTCTGCTTGCCGCGCTGCAAAAGACGCAGCTCGTCGAGCCCGTGTTTCCCGAAGAGGAGGCGGATGGCGCCGCGGGTACGGAGCGCGGGGAAAGGGAGGCGATGGAGGCGCGCGTCAAGCGCGGCATCGCCTTTTTGACGTCGCTTGCAGACGGCGTCCGCGAAAAGGACGGCGCGCTCAGAGCCGCGCTCTCGGATACCATCGTCATCACATACGAGCAATTTCTTGCAAGCGCCGCACGGGAGGAGGAATTTTCCGCCGCCCTTGCGCGCTTGGAAGCGTGCGCCGCCGCCATTTCCGGGCGGCGTGCGGAGCGGGGAAAGCTCTCTGCCCGCATGGCGCAGCTCGTGCCCTATCTCGGCGTAAAAGAGCCATTTTCCGTTTTCTGCGATACGCGCAGCACCAAGTGTTTTTTCGGGCTTGTAGAGGAGCGCATGCTGCCCGCGCTCACTTCGTATGCGGAGGGCGAGCCGCTTGCGGCGCTCACTGTGTATGAAGGGGCAAAACAGCGTCCTGTGGCGCTCGTCTGCCATAGGGAGATCGCAGAGCTTGCCGCGGCAGTGCTTGCAGAGTGCGCCTTTGCGCGCTGCGAGCTCAATTTGGCGCATCCCGCCGCGGAGGAGAGCGCCTTGCTCGCGCGGGCGGCGGAAACGCTTGCCGCCGAGGAAGCCGCGCTTGCGGAGGAGGGGCGGAAGGAGCTTGCGCTGCTGCGCGATCTGAAAATTTATGCGGACTATCTCTCCGTCGAGCGGGAAAAGGCGGAGCTTTCCCGCACCTTTGCCCGCACGGAGAAGACGTTTACGATGCGCGGCTATGTGCCCGCCGAGGACGAGGCACTCGTCCGCGAAGCCGTCGCCGCCGTTACGGAGGCGCATGTTCTGCAATTTTTCGAACCCGCCGAGGAGGATACGCCGCCCACGCTCACGCGCAACCGCGGCCCCGTAAAGGCGGCGGAGTTCGTTACCAATATGTATTCGGTGCCCGACTACCGAGAATTTGACCCGAATGCGTTCGTTTTTGCCTTTTTCATGCTGTTTTTCGGCATCATCATGGCAGATATCGGCTACGGCGTGCTGCTTTTTTTGGGCGGGCTCATCGTGATGAAGCGCCGCCGCGCCAACGACGGCGTGCGTAAACTCGCCGCCATCCTCATGTACGGCGGCATTGCAACGGCGGTCATGGGCGCGCTGTTCGGCTCGTGCTTTGGTTTTTCGCTCTATTCCTGTTTGCCCGATCCCTCTTCGGGCAGCCGCACCAATGTGCTCACCATCCTCTTGGGATGCCTCGCCTTGGGGCTTTTGCAGATCACGGTGGGCTATATCCTCAGCGCCGTCAACAGCTTCCGCAAGGGGCGCATTGCCGATGCGCTGTGCGATGCCCTCACCTGGGTGCTCTTCTGCCTCGGGCTCTTCTTTGCGGTGTTCAATTTCATCACCGATTATTTCGGCATCCCCGTCTCGGCGGGCGTGCATGCCTTCTTCGGCACAATGGCGCTGCCCGGCGTGATCATGCTCGGCGTGGGGCTTGCGGGCGCGGCGCTCACCGCGGGCAGGAAGGAAAAACTCCTCGGCAAGCTGACGAAGGGCTTCGGCGCGGTGTACGGCATCATCAATCTGTTGTCCGATGTTTTGAGCTATGCCCGCCTCTTCGGGCTCATGCTCTCGGGCATGATCATCGCACAGCAGTTCAACGGCATCGGGCTCGACCTCATCGGGGCGGGGAGCGTGGGATTTGTATTCGGTCCCGTCGTCATCCTCATCGGGCATGCGTTCAACCTTGCAATGGGCGTTCTGGGCGCGTACATTCACGACTGCCGCCTGCAATACATTGAGTTCTTCTCCAAGTTCTATACGGGCGAGGGAACGCTGTTCACGCCGCTTGGCTCGAACAGGGAATATACCTACTTTGTAGGGTAAAATCAAATTTTATTTGGAGGTTTCTTTGGTTTATGAGTGGTCAGGCAATCGCCATTTTGGGTCTCGCGATCTGCGCGGGATTGTGCGGGGTCGGTTCGGCGATCGGTCTTTTTAAGACGGGTTCCGCCGCGGCGGGCGTCCTTACGGAGGATGCGAAGAAGTTTTCCAAGGTCATGATCTTGGTGCTCCTGCCCGCAACGCAGGGTATTTACGGGTTCGTTATGGCGCTCGTGGGGCAGGGCGCGGTCGCTGCGGATATGAGCGTCGCGCAGGGCTGGGCGGTGTTCGCCTCCGTGATGCCGCTTGCCATTACGGGGCTCGTCTCCGCCATCTATCAGGGCAAGACGTCGGTGAGCTGTATTTACGCCGTCGCGAAGGACGAAAAGCTCTCCGGTAAGCTCATCATGTTCCCCGCCATGGTCGAGACGTATGCCATCTTCGGGCTCGTCATCTCCCTGCTCTTTACGCTCTCGGTGTAAGCGATGGAGGGGAAAGAGGCGATCGTCGGCAGGATCATTGCCGATGCGGAGAAGGAGGCTTCGGCGCGCATTGCGGAGGCGGAGCGCCGCGCGGCAGCGCAGCGCGAAGAGGCTTTGCGCGAGGCGGAGGCGCTGCTTGCGGAAGGCAAGCGGGCTGCGCTCCGAGAGGCGGAAGAGTGCGTGCGGCGGAGAGAGACAGTCGCGGGGCTGGATGAGCGAAAACTCCTGCTCGCGGCGCGCCGCGGCGCGGTGGAGAAGGTGCTTTCGGAAGCGCTCGCCCTTGCGTGCGGGATGAAGCCCAAGGCGTACCTCGCGTTTTTGGAAAAGCTTTTAAGCGCATATGCAGAGGAGGGCGACGCGGCAGAGCTTGCCGCCGATGCGCCCGTTACGGACAAAGAGTTTACTTCCTGCAAGGCGTTTGCGGAAAAGAAGCTGCGCTTTGCGGGCAGGAACGCCGCGCTCGAGGGCGGGCTGCGGCTGGAAAACAACGTCTGCGTGAAAGATCTTTCTTTCCGCGCCCTCATCGAGGCGGAGAGAAGCACGTTGGAACAGGAGATCGCAGGGGCGCTCTTCCCTGCGGAGGCATAAGATGCCGAACGAAATTTTTGCAAATGCGCGGGCGGCGGCGTTGGAGGCAAAGCTGCTCGGTACAGAGCGGCTCTTTCGCATGGCGGACTGCGCCCGCCCTTCGGATGCGATCAAGATCGCACAGGAGACGGGCTTCGGCGAAGGCGCGCAGGAGGCGGAGGCGCTCATCGAGGCGGAGGAACGCGCATATACTGCGTTCGTGCGGGAGACGGCTCCCGGCGAGAAGTACGCGCGCTTTCTGCTGCTCGGCTACGACTATCACAACGCGGAAGCCGTGATGCGCGCCAAGCATTTGCGGCGCGATCCCAAGCCCATGCTCGGCGCGGAGGGCATGCTGCCCGCCGCCCTGCTCGAGGAGAAGATCGCCGCAGATGATTACAGCGCGTTTTCCGTGCAGCTTGGCGGCGCGCTTGCCGCGGCGGACGAGCTCTTCGTCCTCGGCGGCGCAACGGGCAGGCGGGTGAGCGCGCTCTTCAGCCGCGCCAAATTCAGCGAATATGCGGCGCTCGCCAAAGGGGATGCGCTGCTTGGCGAGATCGCAGCCATCCGTGCGGATGCCGCCAATATCGGCATCGCCCTGCGGGCGCGCAGCGCCGCGCGCGCGGCGGAGATGACGGTGGAAGGGGGGATGCTCGCGGCGGAGGAGATCGCATTCCTTTCCGAAGAGAACCCCGATGCCATCCGCGAAAAATTCCGCTATTCGCCGCGCAAAGCGCTCGTGTTTGCCGCGCTCGAAGATTTTGCCGCGGAGCGTCCGCTCATGCAGCTCGAACGCGCCGCCGCAGACGCCGCGCTCGAAGTCCTCGGGCGGGACCGCTACGGCGACGGCGGGTGCCGCCCCTTCCTCCGCTATTGCTTCCGCAAGGCGGCGGAGACGGGGAATGTGAGGATCGTCCTCACCTGTCTTGCAAACGGCGTGGAGCGGGCGGAGATCTGCGCGCGGCTGAGGGAGTGCTTATGAAGGGAAAAATGGCGATCATCGGCGATGGCGACGGCGCGCTCGTCTTTTCGGCGGCGGGGGCGGATGCCTATGCCGCGGAGGACGGGGCAGCTGCAAAGCGCCTCTTAAAGGAGCTCGCGGGGCGGTATGCGGTCATTTTTGTGACCGACGTGCTCGCCGCGCAGATGGAAGAGGAGATCGCCGCATATGCGATGCAGCCCTATCCCATCGTGCTTGCCGTGCCTTCGGCGCGGGGGTCGAGCGGATACGGGGCGCAGCTGCTCAGGCGGCAGTCCGAGCGCGCGCTCGGCATGGACATCACGGGAACAGAAGGCGAAAGATGATAACGGAGAGTGCAATGCAAGGTAAGATCATAAAGGTATCCGGTCCGCTCATCGTGGCGGAAAACATGGCGGATGCGAAGATGTATGACGTTGTGCGGGTGAGCGAGAAAAAGCTCATCGGCGAGATCATCGAGCTGCGCGGGGATAAGGCTTCCATCCAGGTCTACGAAGAGACGGGCGGCTTGGGCCCCGGGGAAGGGGTGGAGAGCACGGGCATGCCGCTCTCCGTCGAGCTCGCGCCCGGGCTCATCGGCGGCATATTCGATGGCATCCAGCGCCCGCTCACGCGCATCGCCGCTGTCTATGGCGACAGGATCGCCCGCGGCATCTCCGTCGATAATCTCGATCACGACAGGGAGTGGGAATTTATCCCGCTCGCGAAGGTAGGCGACGAGGTCTCGGCGGGCGACTTTTTGGGGTATGTGCAGGAGACGCCCGTCGTGCAGCACAAGATCATGGTACCCTACGGCGTGAAGGGGAAGGTCACCTTCCTCGGCAGCGGGGCGTACAAGATCACGCAGACGGTCGCAAAAATTCAGACGGAAGAGGGCGAGCGGGAGGTCTGCATGCTCACCCGTTGGCCCGTGCGCCGCGGCAGACCGTACCGCGAAAAGCTCTCGCCCGATATGCCCATGATCACGGGGCAGCGGGTCATCGATACGCTCTTTCCCGTCGCGCGCGGCGGCGTGGCGGCGGTGCCGGGTCCCTTCGGGAGCGGCAAAACGGTCGTGCAGCATCAGCTCGCAAAGTGGGCGGACGCGGACATCATCGTCTATATCGGCTGCGGCGAACGCGGCAACGAGATGACGGACGTTTTGAACGAGTTCCCCGCCCTCAAAGATCCGCGCACGGGCGAGGCGCTCATGAAGCGCACGGTGCTCATCGCAAACACTTCGGATATGCCCGTCGCCGCGCGTGAGGCTTCCATCTACACGGGCATCACCATTGCGGAGTACTTCCGCGATATGGGGCTCAATGTTGCCATCATGGCAGATTCCACTTCGCGCTGGGCGGAGGCGCTGCGCGAGATGAGCGGGCGGCTCGAAGAGATGCCGGGCGAGGAGGGGTATCCCGCCTATCTTTCCAGCCGCCTTGCCGAGTTTTACGAGCGGGCGGGCATCGTAAAGGCGCTCGCCTCCGGGGAGCGCGTGGGTTCGGTGACGGCGATCGGCGCCGTCTCGCCCGCGGGCGGCGATCTTTCCGAGCCCGTTGCACAGGCGACGCTGCGCATCGTCAAAGTGTTTTGGGGGCTCTCTGCAAACCTCGCATACAGGCGGCATTTCCCTGCCGTCGATTGGCTCGTGAGCTATTCGCTGTATGCAGACCGCCTCGCCGCGTGGTACGAGCGCAATGCCGCGCCCGATTTCCCCAAGCTGCGCGCCTTCGCCGTGCAGATCTTGCAGGAGGAGGCGGAGCTGCAGGAGATCGTGCGGCTCGTGGGCGCCGATTCGCTCTCGCCCAAAGACCGTCTCACTTTGGAGACTGCCAAGTCCGTCCGCGAGGACTTTTTGCATCAGAACGCATTCCACGAGACGGATACCTACACCTCCGTTGCCAAGCAGTGCAGGATGCTGCGGCTGATCGCAGATTTCCACCGCCTCGGGCTCGCGGCGCTTGCGGCGGGCGCGCCGTATGCGCACCTCATCAACCTGCCCGTGCGCGAAAAGATCGGGCGGAGCAAGTATATTGCCGAGGAGGAGGCGGGGCAGTTCGATGCCATCGCCGAGGAGATGAAGCGCGAGATCCGCGCGTTGGACGGAGGGAACGCAGGTGTTGAAGGAATATAAGACGATCAAAGAGGTCGTAGGTCCCCTGATGCTCGTGGAGGGCGTTGCGGGCGTCAAATACAACGAGCTGGTGGAGATCGTGCAAAAAAACGGCGAAGTGCGCCGCGGCAAGGTGTTGGAGGCAGAGCGCGACAGGGCGCTCGTGCAGCTCTTTGAAAATTCGCAGGGCTTGCAGATCTCCACGAGCCGCGCCAAATTTTTGGGGCGCAGCCTCGAACTCGCCGTCTCCGAAGATATGCTCGGGCGGGTGTTCGACGGCATGGGCAACCCGCGCGATGGCGGCGCGCCCATTCTCGCGGAAAAGCGCATGGATGTGAACGGCGAGCCCATCAATCCCGCCGCGCGCGACTATCCCGATGAGTTCATCCAGACGGGCATCTCCGCCATCGACGGGCTGAATACGCTCGTCCGCGGGCAAAAGCTGCCAGTGTTCTCGATGAGCGGGCTCCCGCATGCCGAGCTCGCCGCCCAAATCGCGCGGCAGGCGCGTGTTTTGGGGAGCGACGAGAAGTTCGCCGTCGTCTTTGCGGCGGTGGGCATCACCTACGAGGAAGCCGATTACTTCATCCGCGACTTCCGCGAGACGGGCGCGATCACCCGCACCGTGCTCTTTACCAACCTCGCGAGCGATCCCGCCATCGAACGCATCTCCACGCCGCGCATGGCGCTCACCGCCGCGGAATATCTTGCCTACGATCTGGGGATGCACGTCCTCGTCATCATCACCGATATCACCAACTACTGTGAGGCGCTGCGCGAAGTCTCCGCCGCCCGCAAGGAGGTGCCGGGGCGCAGAGGGTATCCGGGATATCTGTATACCGACCTCGCCTCCATGTACGAGCGGGCGGGGCGCATCCGCGGGAAGAAGGGGTCCATCACGCAGATCCCCATCCTCACCATGCCCGAAGATGACAAGACGCATCCCATTCCCGATCTTACGGGCTACATTACCGAGGGGCAGATCATCCTCTCGCGCGAGCTGTATAAAAAGGGCGTTACGCCGCCCATCGACGTGCTTCCCTCCCTCTCCCGTCTGAAGGATAAGGGCATCGGCGCGGGCAAGACGCGCGAAGACCATGCCGATACGATGAACCAGCTCTTTGCCGCCTACGCGCAGGGCAAGGAGGCAAAGGAGCTTGCCGCCATCCTCGGCGAGGCGGCGCTCTCGGATACCGATAAGCTGTACGCAAAGTTTGCCGAGGCGTTCGAGCGGGAATATGTCTCGCAGGGCTTTACCGTCAACCGCTCCATCGAGGAGACGCTCGATCTCGGCTGGAAGCTGCTGCGCATCCTTCCCCGCGCCGAGCTCAAGCGCATCAAGGAAGCCTATCTCGAAAAATATCTCAAACAAGAGGAGTGAGCCGTGGCGCGCATCAACGTAAATCCCACGCGCATGGAGCTGAAAAAGCTCAAAGCGCGGCTCAAGACCGCGCAGCGCGGGCATAAGCTGTTAAAGGATAAGACGGACGAGATGATCCGTCGCTTTTCCGCGCTCGTGCGGGAGACGGCGCGGCTGCGCCGCGCGCTCGACGGGGAGGTCGTCCGCGTGCTCAAACAGTTCTCGCTCGCGCGGGGGACGATGTCCAAAAAGCAGATCGCGCTCGCCTTCTCCATGCCCGCCGCCTCGCTCGAAGTGGACTGCACCACCGTGAACGTGCTGAATATCGCCATCCCCAAGCTCCGCCTCGAAGAGGGGCAGGGCGGGGAGATCTATCCCTATTCCTTTGCAGAGGTGACGAGCGAGGCAGACCGCGCCGTGGCGGATGCGGGCACACTGCTTGCGCGCCTTCTGCGGCTTGCGGAGCTCGAGAAGGCGACGGCGATGCTCTCGGGTGAGATCGAACGCAGCAAGCGGCGCGTCAACGCGCTCGAATATGTGATGATCCCCGATATCGAGGAGACCATCCGCTACATTTCGCAAAAGCTCGAAGAGAACGAGCGCGGGAGCCTGACGCGCCTGATGAAGGTGAAGAGCATGCTCGAAGAGCGCGGGTCTTAAACGCTTATCGCAAGGCGCGCCCCCGCAGGCATTTTGCCTGCGGGGGCGCGCTGCGGGAGACCGATTTTTTAAGCGTAGAGTTTGCGCAAAAGGAAGGAGACGAAGCGCGCGGGCAGTACGCGCGCGAGGGCGAGAAAGAGCTTATACTTTGCGCCCACCGCCTTTTGCACGGGCGGGCGGCGCTTCTTGGCGAGGGCGACGACGGCGCGCGCGATCTTTTCGGGCGGCATGCCGTTTTGCTCGTCACGCTCCATCGCCGCGACGGCGCGTGCCGCGCGGCTGCCGTAGGCGGGGCTGCTTTCCTCCTTTTTGCGGGCGGCGGTAAAGCCCGTCTTCACATCGCCCGGGAGGAGGGTGCTCACGCGGATGCCGAAGGGGAGCACCTCGTTGCGCAGTGCGCCCGCCATGGAGGAGAGCGCCGCTTTGCTCGCCGAGTAAAATGCCTGAAAGGGGATGGGGAACTGCGCCGCGACGGAGCTGACAAAGAGGATGCAGCCCGACTTTTGACTGCGCATCAGCGGGATCGCCGCCTGCGCCGCGTACAGCGCGCCGTACACGTTGAGCGCGAACAGTCCCTGCACGGCTTGGGAAGAGGCGTCCTCCGCTGCGCCCGAGATCCCGCCGCCCGCGTTGTTGACGAGGATATCCAGCCGCCCGTGGCGTTCGGCAACCGTTTGGATGGCGGCGCGCACCTGCGCCTCGTCCGTAACGTCGGCTTGGATGCTCTCAAACGTCTCGCTCGCGCGGCGCGCGATACATACCACCGTCGCCCCGCGGGCGCGGAACAGCTCCGCCGTCGCCTTCCCGATGCCCGCCGTCGCGCCCGTTACGACAACGACTTTTCCCGCAAAATCCTTTTTCATGCGTGTTCTCCCGCTGTTTTTGTGCTATTATACTTGAATTCGTGCAAAAATGCAAATACATGCGGGGCAATTTTTTTGAGGAAGCGGGACTTGCGCGGGGAAACCTTGCTTCAAATGCTTGACAACCCATCGGGGGGGGGTGGTATACTCATATTACCCGAGCGGGCAGTCTGCGCAACATATTGTAAAGGAGATCTTATGCAGGAAAATGCTTCGCCCTTCGAAGGCTTCGGCGAGGAAGTCGTGCGGGCAGAAAATTTGAAAAAGACGTTTGCGCTCTCGCGCAAGCAGCAGCGGCTGGAGGGGGGCGTCACGCACAAAAAAGCCGTGGACGGACTCTCTTTTTCCGCCTACCGCGGCGAAATTTACGGGCTCTTGGGTCCCAACGGCGCGGGCAAGACGACGACGCTGCGCATCCTTTCCACGCTCATCAAGCCGGATGAGGGAGACGCCTTCGTGTGCGGGCACTCCGTCCGCCGCGAGGCGCAGGCAGTGCGCGATCAGATCGGCTTTATGACGAGCGAGTTAAAGCTCGAGGGCTTCTTTACGCCCTCCTATCTCTTTGATTTCTTCGGCGCGCTGCACGGCGTGGAAAAGGCGGTGCTTGCCGCCCGCAAGCAGGAGCTCTTTACCCGCTTCGGCATCGATCGGTTTGCGGAAGTGCGCGTGAAAGATCTCTCCACGGGCATGCTGCAAAAGGTCTCGCTCGTCGTTGCCATCGTGCACGATCCCGCCGTCGTCATCTTCGATGAGCCCACCAACGGGCTGGATGTGCTTACGGCGAAGGTCGTTACCGACTTTTTGCTCGAACTCAAAGCGATGGGAAAGAGCATTCTGCTCTCGACGCATATCTTTTCTCTTGTTGAAAAGCTGTGCGACCGCGTGGGGATTATCATCGACGGGCGAATGGCGGCGGACGGCACGCTCGCATCCGTATGCGACGGAATGCCGCTTGAGGGCCGGTTTTTCGAGATCTACCGTTCGGTCAAAGGAGACACGCTATGAAGCTGCTTGCGCTCATGAAAAAGGAGTTCGCGCGGTTCTTCCGCGATCCGCGCCTCATTCTCTCCATGCTTC
>CALVLO010000038.1 GCA_944338265.1 uncultured Clostridia bacterium | reverse complement strand
GAATGTTGATCGCAAGGTCTTATGCAACGTACCCCTGCGAACCGTGTCAGGGTAGGGATACAGCAGCACTAAACAGATAGGTGCGTGTGCCATAAGGTAGCTTTGCGGGAGTCACCTGCCCCGTTCCCGCTTCGGTAGACTGCAACAAAAAAAGCCCTCACAGTTTTTTTATGCACCGGATGCAGTTGACGGAAATTGCTTGAAGAAAGGCGCGCCGCGCGGAATGTTCCGCGCGGCGCATTTGTTCGTAAGAAAGTATTTGATGGCAGAGATACATCCCCCCTGCCGACGCGATTGCGGGCGGCTTCCCCCCAACTCCCACCGCCCCTACGGGGCACCTCCCTCTATGAGGGAGGCGGGGAAAGGCAATCCCCCCTTAGTCCCCCCTTAAAACAAGTGTTAAGGGGGGCGGGAAGAACTCCCTCAGTCACTTCGTGACAGCTCCCTCTTAGAGGGAGCCAAGGGAAAGGCAATCCCCCCTTAGTCCCCCCCTTAAAACAAGTGTTAAGGGGGGCTCTGCTCGTTCCAACGCCCACCGCCCGCGCGGCAATGCCGCGCGGGCGGTGGGCGTTACATAGGAAAAAAGTGTTTTGCCGCGGCTGCTCTTTCGATCTTGCCGCGGCAATGGCACGCTTTTCTCTCTCCAAACTTTTAGATTTTTGCAACGGCTTCGGCTTCTTCATCGAACATCGCAGCCGTCTTCGTATCCGAACGCATCCCGACAATATCTTTGATCACGTTGATGGGCGTGATCACAACGCCGAGCACGGCGCCCAAAATAAACATAAAGACTTTCATGCCGAGCCCGGTATCGCGCTTGATCTCGGTATCCGTGACCGTATACGTTACGCCGTACTTGCGCTCGTGTTCCGCATGCCGCTCGCTTTCTTTGCGCCATTCTGCGATCGCGTTAAAGAGCCCGCAGAGCACCAACCCGATGGGGATCGCAAACAGACCCAACGTATCCCCGGAGGGTCCCACGATCATCATCACAATACCTGCAATGTAGCAAATAATGCTGATGATCACACGGATCAGGCGCCGTTTTGTGCTTTGCCGATAGTACTCGCCCGCGCTTGCGAGATCGCGCCGATAGCAATCGACGCACAGCGTTCCCTCCGTATCGCGCAGCGATTTTGTCGCCTCCGCGCATTCCGCGCACACATATGCGCCGCATTGAGCGCATTGCCCTACCGCAGCCCTATCGGGATGCCTTGCACAGTTCATCTTGTTCTTCCTCCGTATCAATGATGATTTCTGTCTTTTATTATACAGACAAAAACTGTCTACGTCAACTATTTTAGATTAAAATTGTCTATAATTTTTTCTATGATAATCAAATTTTCGCAGAATTTGCGCAGCTTGCGCGAAGCCGCGGCGTGGACGCAATCGGAGCTCGCCCAAAAATTGCAGACCACGCAGCGAAAGATCTCCTATTGGGAAAGCGGCAGCATTCAACCGGACATTGAAAATCTTTGGAAAATTGCCGATCTTTTCGGGCTCTCTGTTGATGAACTGATCGGGCGCAGTGAATTTTAAGCATGCGCGCCGCGCGGAACACTCCGCGCGGCGCGTTTGTTTGTAAAAAAATATTCGATGGTAGGGATACATCCCCCCTGCCGCCGCGATTGCGGGCGGCTTTCCCCCCTTAAAACTCCTACTGAGTGTTAAGGGGGGCGGGGAACCCCCTCAGTCACCTTCGGTGACAACTTCCTCAGAGAGGGAGCCAAGGGTGGGGATCGGGAGAGGACAACTCCCACCGCCCCTACGGGGCACCTCCCTCACAGAGGGAGGCAAGGAGAACCCCTCATCCACCGCAAGCGGTCCCCCTTCCCCCAAGGGGGAAGGCAGGGGGACTATGCGAGACGCCTCCGACTTGCCCCCCCATTAACGCGGCAGCGCCGCTTTAATGGGGCGTACCATGGGAAACCCGTAAAAAAAGCCCCGCCCGCCGCGTGCTGTTGCGCGCGACGGCAGGGATGCTGATGCTGCCGTTTATATTCCGCAATCTCCCGCTTATTTCATAAACGCGAGGAATGCCAAATAGTTGCTGTAAAGATCGGCTTTGGAGATGAGCTCCCAAGGCGCGTGCATGGAGATGACGGGCACGCCAAGATCGACGGTATCGATATTCAGCTTGGCAAGATACATGGCAACGGTGCCGCCGCCGCCCGCATCCACCTTACCGAGCTCCGCCGTCTGCCACACGACGCCTTCTTTGGCAAACTTCTTTCTGAGCTCGCCCACGAACTCGGCGGAGGCATCGTTAGAGCCGCTCTTGCCGCCCCTGCCCGTAAACTTGCACATGCAGGTGCCGCAAGAGAGCATCGCCGCGTTCATCTTCTCGTACACGCTCGCGAAATTGGGATCGTATGCCGCGGTCACATCGGAGGAAAGGCACTTGGAGGCAAAGCGCACCTTGCGGAAGGAGGCGCCCATCGCGAGGCAGATCTCCTCCATCAGATCTTCGTACACCTTGCACTGCATGCCCGTGGTGCCCTCGCTGCCGATCTCCTCCTTATCGACGAGCATGGCGAGCACCGTATCCTCCGTCTCGCCGTTCAGCACTGCGGTGAGCGCGGGATAGGCGCACACCCTGTCGTCATGCCCGTATGCGCCGATGAGCGCGCGGTCGAAGCCGACGTCGCGGGCGGGGAAGGCGGGCACGGCGGAAATTTCGGCGGAGAGGAAATCCTCCTCGCACATGCCGTACTTCTCGTTGAGGTGGCGGAGCACGGTGAGTTTGATCTTTTTGGAGACGTCTTCATCGGGATAAGGCATGCCGCCCACAACGATGTTGAGCTGCTCGCCCTCGATGATCTTGGCGGCACGACCCGCCATCTGCTCCTGCCCGAGGTGGGGCAGAAGATCATCGATATAAAAGACGGGATCTTTGGCGTCCTCCCCGATGCGGATCTCCACCTCGGTGCCGTCCTTCAAGACGACCGCGCCGTGCAGAGCGAGCGGGATCGCCGTCCACTGATACTTCTTGATGCCGCCGTAGTAGTGCGTCTTCAAAAAGCACATGCCCGCCTCTTCGTAGAGCGGATTTTGCTTGACGTCGATGCGGGGCGCATCGATATGCGAGGCGATGATGCGCATGCCGTGCTTTTCGAGATCCTTCGTGCCCACGCGGAAGACGACGACGGACTTGCCGCGGTTGACGAAATACTTCTTATCCCCCGCCGCAAGCGCATCGCCGAAGCGGTATTCGGTGAACCCGCTCTCTTGTGCCATCTTCACGGCGGCGGCGCACGCCTCGCGCTCCGTCTTGGCTTGGTCGAGGAACGCCTTATAGCCCTCGGCATAGGCGAACACCTTCTTGCGCTCCGCCTTGGAGGCGGCTTCAAAGTAATTCTTCTTTTCGTAGGCGAGCTCTTCGTAGAGCGCCTGCCCCTTGCTCTTCTTTTCGGACATGGAATACTCCTTTTCTTGATCTCGCTCCCCATTATAGCACGCCGCGCGCAGAAAGGCAAACTGTTGCGGGGGAAAATTTCGTCCTGCCCGAAAACGGAAAGGCCGTGCCGATCACGCGCGGTCTTTCTTGGAGGGAGCGGGCGGGAGTTTCTGTCCGGCGCGTCTGACTGCCGCAGCGACGAGCAGCGCCGCCCCGACCGCCGCGAGCGCGAGGGAGATGACCTGCGCGGGCGAAAGCGGCAGACCGAAGAAGGAACCGCGGTCGTCGGCGCGCAGAAATTCGATCCCGAACCGCCACGCGCCGTAGCCGACGAGGTAGTATGCAAACGCCGAGCGTTTCCCGAGCAGAAGGAGAACGGCGAACAGCGCCGCCAGAAACGCCGCCTCGTATAGCTGCGTGGGATGGATCTTCACCGCGCCGCCGTAAAACTCGTACGGAAGGGAACCTTCGGGAAAGGTGACGCCGAGCGGGCTGTCCGTGGAACTGCCGAAACAGCATCCGCCCAGAAAACAGCCGACGCGGCCGATCGCATGCCCCGCCGCGATCCCGGGGGCGAGGTCGTTGAGCCGTTCGAGCACGGAGACCGTTCTGTTCTTTTTGGCGAGAAGGAGGAGCGGGAAGAGCGCGAGCGCGCCGATGAGTCCGCCGTAAAAGGTCGCGCCGCCGAGACGGAAAACGCCGCTATCCGCCCACTTGAAGAGCGAATCAAAAAGCATGGCGGCAGGCAATGCCGCCGCCACCGAAATGATGAGCATTTCAATTGCAAACGCGTTTTCATCCGTCTTCCCCCTGTGCCGCCGCACGGTCAGCAGGCAGAACGAACCGAGGCAGACGCCCGCGCCGAGTATCATCAACAGAGAATACGGATACAACGTGACGCCGCCGACGGAAAACGAAGAAAGCATGCTCTCTTATTCCCCCGTCCTGCGCGAGAGGATCGTTGCGACCAAAAGCAGGACGATCGCAAGCAGCGTCCACCAGCTCAGGACGAAGGAAAATCCTTCGACGAACACGCACTGCACGATCAGGTTGGCGACCTGCATCAACAGACCGAGAAGCGACAGCGCAAACCTGCCGCCGCGGAAGGTGTACGCCTTGATCCCGCCGATGAGCGATACGACCGCGCCGCCGATCCCCAAAAGAATAAAGAGAACGGTGTAAAGCGTGGAACTCCCCACGATGTCCGCGCAGGCATCTGCGCATGCCGCCCACATGATCGCGCCGATCAGGCCGCAGACGGCGCCGATGATGGCGAGAACGAGCGAAGCTGTGTTCTTTTTCATACCTACCTCCGAATGTAAATGTATTTTCACCCTTGACGGGGGAAAACCTCTTCCCTTTCTTCTTCGCCCCGCTCCGCTTTCTCGCGGCGGAACAGCGCAACGACGCAGCGCACGGGGAATGCGACGAGGTCCGCCAATGCGAGGACGAGCAGCAGAAACAGCACCGCCACATACATGATATCGCGCGGAAGCCCTTTTAAAGTTTCCCGTAACTTTTGCAATCCTTTCCTCATACGTTCATTTTTTCTGCATTATAACTCATTTGAGTTTATATGTCAACTGTTTTGGGTTATCATTTAACTCATTTTCGCTATAAAATAGAGAAAAAATGCAAAGGATCAAGTTAGAATGACGATTTTGGAACATATCGACGAACTGAGGAGAAAGCGCGGTTGGTCGGTGAACAGCCTCGCCATGGAGGCGATGCTCACACAGTCAACGCTGAATAACCTCTATACGCGCAAAACCGAGCCGAAGATTTCGACGCTGCGCGCCATTTGCGACGCATTCGGGATCACGCTTTCGGAATTTTTTGCGGAACTCGAAGAACACACGCAAAACGGACTCGACGCGGAAATCCAAACCCGCGTTGCCGCCCTCTCCGACGCGCAAAAATCGGCGCTGCTCGTTTTGCTCAAGGGAATGCGTTGAAGCGACCGCCCTTTCGCCGCCATGCTGAAAATGCGCGCGCCTTTTCAAAAGGCGCGCGCATTCGCGAGCATATTTTTCTATGATAAAAATCCGGACGCCCTGCGCCGCTCGGCGCAGGGCGTCCGGATCGCACTTCTTTCTCTGCCCGCCGCGCGGCACGCCTTCCCTGCAGCGTTTTGCGCGATCGGAACCCGCGTTTTCGCCGTGTTTTCGTTTACACCGGAAAAAAGGCGGCATCGCCGCCCTTTTTTCAGCTTAAGATCATTCTGTCGCTCAGCTCGCCCGCCGAAGCGCGGAAGCGCTCCAACAGATCTTCGACGGTGAGCGATTTTTTCTCCTCGCCCGAGACATCGTAGATAATGCGCCCCTCCTGCATCATGATGAGCCTGTTCCCGCAGCGGATGGCATCCGCCATGTTGTGGGTGACCATCACGGTGGTGAGCTTGTTCTCCGCCGCGATCTCCTCTGTGAAGGCGAGCACCTTTGCCGCCGTCTTGGGATCGAGCGCCGCGGTATGCTCATCGAGAAGGAGCAGATCGGGCTTTTTGAGCGTTGCCATCAGGAGGGTGAGCGACTGCCGCTGCCCGCCCGAAAGAAGCCCCGCCTTTACCGTCATGCGCTCTTCGAGCCCGAGCCCGAGGCGGGCAAGCTGCGTGCGGAAAAATTCCTTTTCCGCCTTGCGGATGCCCGGCATGAGCGAGCGCACCTTGCCGCGGCGGTAGGCGAGCGCCAAATTTTCTTGGATCTCCATATCGGGCGAGGTGCCCATCATGGGGTCTTGGAAGACGCGCCCCAGATACTTGGCGCGCCTGTATTCGGGGAGGCGGGTCACATCGTGCCCGCCGAGGAAGATCTTCCCCTCGTCGACGGGATAGGTGCCGCAGACGACGTTCATAAACGTCGATTTTCCGGCGCCGTTGCCGCCGATGACGGTGAGGAACTCCCCCTCTTCTACGGTGAGATCAAAGTCTTTGAGGGCGACCTTCTCGTTGACCGAGCCGCGGTTGAACGTTTTGCCCACCCCTTTGAGTTCGAGCATGGGGCGTTTTTCACACATCGCTCTGCCCTCCTTGCAGCGGCGCCGCCGCGGGCGGCTCCTGCGCCGCGGTCTCCCCGCCTTCGGGCGGCGGAGCGGGCGGCTCTTTGGCTGCCTTCTTTCTGTGAAAGCCGGAAAAATACCGCTTCTTCCAATAGGGAATGGCGAGGAAGATCGCCACGACGAGCGCCGAGAGCATCTTCAAAAGGTCGGTATCCATGCCGAGCTCGATGACGAGCTGATAGACGATATAGTAGATGATGCCGCCGAGCGCCACGCCCGCAAGCCGCACCGCGAAATTGCGGCAGATGAGGTTGACGAGCGCTTCGCCGATGATGACGGCGGCGAGCCCGATGACGATGGCGCCCCGCCCCATGTTGATATCGGCAAAGCCCTGATACTGCACCAAAAGCGCGCCCGCAAGCGCCACGAGGGCATTGGAGATCATGAGCCCGATGATCTTGTTGAGCCCCACGTTGATGCCCTGTGCGCGGCTCATGTTGGGGTTGTTGCCCGTGGCGCGGATGCCACAGCCGAGCTCCGTCCCGAAAAACCAATACAGCAGCCCGATGATCACGGAGACAAAGCCGAACAAAATGAGGATCGCCCAGCCTGCCTCGAGCTGCGAGATGACAACGCCGTAGGTGCGCGCGCTCACGCTGAGGTTCGCCTGCCCCATGATCTTTAAGTTGACCGACCACAAAATGAGCTGCGTCAAGATCCCGGAGAGGATGGCGGGAATGCCCATGAGCGTGTGAAATACGCCCGTCAGGAGCCCCGCAGCCGCCCCTGCAAGCAGCGCCGCGAGCATGGCGACCCATACGTTGACGCCCGCGGTCACGAGCACCGCGCAGACCGCGCCGCCCGTGCAGATGGAGCCATCTACGGTGAGATCGGCAAAATCCAAAACTTTATAGGTGATATAGACCCCGATCGCCATCAGCCCCCAAATGAGCCCGAGGGCAATGGCGCCCGGGAGCGCACTGAGAAATCCCATGATCACTCCCCGATCGCCTTATACCCTTGGGGCGGCGTGATGCCGAGGTCTTCGCAGATCTCTGCATTGTACAGATAGCTGCACTCTTCTTTGGTGATCTTTTGCACAGGCATTTCGGAGACCTTCTTCCCGTCGAGCAAAATGTCGGCAGCCATCCCCCCCGTCTTGACGCCGAGGTTATAGTAGCTGATGGAGAGCGTCGCCACGCCGCAGCCCGAGCAGATGCCCTCTTCGCCCGCGATGACGGGAACGCCCGCAGGGCGGCAAATGCCATCGATGAGAGCGGAATTGGATGCCGCCGTGTTATCGGTGGGAATGTAGATGACGTCGCTCTCGGAAGCCGCCCTCATCGCAACAGCGGAAATATCGTTGGAATCGGTAAAGCTGTAACGTTCGCTTGCCACGCCCTTTTCCGCAAGATATTCCGCCACCTGCGCGACCTGATAATCGGAGTTGGATTCCGCCGTGCAGTACAAGAGCCCCACCTTCTCCGCTTCGGGGAACAGATCGAGGATCATCTGCGCCTGATCGGCGAGCGGCGCAAGATCGCTCGTCCCCGAAACGTTGATGCCCGTTGTTGCGGCAGGATCGTTATCATCGAAATCCTTGAGCCCGAGCGCGGAGCTGTACAGCGTGACCGATGTGCCGAGGATGGGAACGCTCGTCGTGGAATTTGCACACGCCTGCAGGGCGGGCGTCGCATTGGCGAGGATGAGATCGTACCCGCGGGCAAATTTGTTGGCGATCGTCGAGCAAGCCGCCGTCTCGTTCTGCGCGTTCTGATAGTCGAACTTCACCGTCTTGCCTGCCGCGTCCATGCGCGCCTGGAGCGCGTCGCGAAAGCCCTCCGTCGCCGCGTCGAGCGCGGAATGCTCCACAAGTTGCAAAATGCCGACGGTGTAGTCCGCCGTCGAGCAAGCCGAAAGCCCTACCGCCGAGATCGCGCCCGCCGTGAGCATGCACGCGGCAAGCGCAATACTTTTGATGCGTTTCATTTTTCCGCCTGTCCTCCGTAAAGGTATTTCAATTATTTTAGCACATGCGCGGCGCTTTGTCAAACGCATCCCCCCCGAGCAGCGTGTATTCCTGCATAAAAAAACAAAAAATGCGCCGTAAAACGCATATTTTTTGCATATATTCTTTGAACGCTGTTTTTTGGGATGGGTTTGCCTTTGCCGTGGGGGAAGGTGGTTTCGCCCGCGCTGTAAAACGGTGAGGGAAAAATCGGAGGAGGGAGATCCCCCCTGCCGCCGACGGTTTTTCCGTCGGCGGCTTCCCCCCTTAAAACAAGTGTTAAGGGGGGCATATTAAAGCGCAGCGACGGAATAGCGATTGCTGCGCGCAGCGCCAATCGCGTCACACATTTCGGCGGTCCGGGCGGAAGCCAAAACTTAGCCCCCGAACGACTGTTCGGGGGCTGGAATGGAGCTTCCGGCCGGACTTGTAAGGAGCGAAGCCGAAGGCACAGCGACGGAATAGCGATTGCTGCGCATGGCGCCAATCGCGTCACACATTTCGGCGGTCCGGGCGGAAGCCAAAACTTAGCCCCCGAACGACTGTTCGGGGGCTGGAATGGAGCTTCCGGCCGGACTTGTAAGGAGCGAAGCCGAAGGCACAGCGACGGAATAGCGATTGCTGCGCATGGCGCCAATCGCGTCACACATTTCGGCGGTCCGGGCGGAAGCCAAAACTCAGCCCCCGAACGACTTGTTCGGGGGCTGGAATGGAGCTTCCGGCCGGACTTGAACCGGCGACCTATTGATTACGAATCAATCGCTCTACCGACTGAGCCACGGAAGCATATGCGCTTCACACAAATACGCTCACTTATTATATGGAAAATCCCATAAAAAAGCAAGCGTTTTTAGGCGGTTTTCAGATTTTTTTCTTTTTCGGGACAAACAGCCGCATGCGCTGCGGGAGCGCCTCCACGGTGATATTGCCCTTCATCCCCTCTTCGCCGTCGAGATCCCATACGACGTCCTCCCCCGTGCCGATGGTGATCTTCTCCCCGCGCAAAAACAAAATATCGCGCTTCTTCACCCTGACGCCGAAGAGAAAGAGGGAAGCGACGGAGAAGTACGCGCCGATACGGCGGAAAAATCCCGGGCGCTCTGCCTGACGGATGACGGCGAGCTCGAGCGTGCCATCGCACATGCTCCCCCTTCTGTTGATGGGAAAGCTCGCCACCGAACGCCCGTTGAGCACGAGGACGAGCACGGCAGACATCTCCTCCCGCCTGCCGTCGCACTCGATGGTGAGCGGGAACACCTTAAAATTCATCTCGCTCCGAAGTCCTTCGCGGGCATAGGCGAGAATGCCGAGCTTTTTCTTGGACGCCTGCGGCGTGACATACGTTGCGCGCGTAAATGCGCCCGCCGCCGCCACATACATGGCATATCGGTCGTTGACGCGCATGCAGTCGAGCTTGGCGCTGTGCCCCGCTTCGATGACGTTGAGCGCCCCGCGGACGCTCCGCGGGATGCCAAGCGAGCGCGCCACATCGTTGGTGGTGCCGCCGGGGATATAGCCGAGGCGCACCTCGCGCGAGCCGATCCCCTGCAAAATATTGTTGAATGTGCCGTCCCCGCCCGAAAAGAGAATGACGTCGTACTTTTCCGCCCCGTCGCGTGCGCGCGTTTCCAGATCTTCCGCACTTTCCGTGGCAACGATCTCGACTTGCTCGAACATCACTTGCAGCCGCTTACGGATATAATCGACCTTTTTGGCGACCTTTCCCTTGCCGCTCGTCGGGTTGTACAGAAACAGGCAATTCATAGCTTTATTATACTGTATTTTGCAAACTTTGGCAATCCGTTTACACGCGATTTTCACAAATACCCCCGCATTTTTTCTTAAAAAATGCGCATATGCTCATGCAAGGCACCGTCTCCTGCGCAAAATATCCCCTTCCGCAAGCGGGTACGGGCAGGGAAAAGAATAGATCCCCTGCACGAAAGAGGCATCCGCGCACGGCTGCCCCGCTTCGTCCCGCATATCGGTAACGCGGACGGACTTTGCGAACGCCTCGGAGGGAGATAAAATCTCCAACACGTCGCCCTCGCGGAAGCGGTTGCGCATCTCCGCAAAGACGCGCCCCTCCCGATATCCCCTGACGACAGCGATGAACGTGCACGTTCCGCCCTCCTGCGAGCCGTCGGAAAGAACAGTGTCGCGGTTCTCCCCGAAGGCGTAGGCGGTAGTATAGGCGCGATGCGAGGCGCATTCGAGCTCGGCGGCAAGCGATTGCGAATATCCGCCGTCCAGAATATGGCGATAGGCGTTGACGACAGTGGCGAGATAGTACTCGCTCTTCATTCTGCCCTCGATCTTGAACGAGACGACGCCCGCCGCCGCAAGCTCCTGCAAGTGCGCGCTCATGTTCAGATCCTTGCTGTTCATCACATATGTGCCGCGCCCGTCCCATTCGAGATCGCACCAGCCGCTTTGCCCCTCGCTCTGAATGCGGTATGCGCGGCGGCACGCCTGCACGCACGCGCCGCGGTTGGCGGGACGGCCGTCGAGATAGTCGGAGAGATAACACCTGCCGCTGTAAGAAATGCACATTGCGCCGTGTACAAACGCTTCAAGTTCCACTGCGGGCGCTTGGGCGTGGATCTCGGCAATCTCCGCAAGCGAGAGTTCGCGCGCAAGCACGACGCGGCTCGCGCCCAACTTGGCATACGCGGCGGCGGAGCGGGCGTTCGTGACGTTCGCCTGTGTGGAGATATGCACCGCGAGCGAGGGCGCGGTCTCGCGGCAGAGCATGAGCGCGCCGAGATCGGAGACGAGCACCGCGTCCGCCCCCAGCCGTTCGAGTGTGCGGAAATGCTGCGCCATTGCAGAAAAATCGGCGTTGCGTGCAAAAATATTGGCGGCGGCATACACTTTTTTGCCCCGTTCGTGCGCGTATACGATCCCCTCGGCGAGCTCCTCGTCCGTAAAATTATCGGCAAATGCGCGGAGCGAAAAGTTCTTTCCGCCCACATATACCGCATCCGCGCCGAAGCGCAGCGCACATTTGAGCTTTGCAAGATTGCCCGCAGGCGCAAGAAGTTCA
>CALVLO010000037.1 GCA_944338265.1 uncultured Clostridia bacterium | reverse complement strand
GATGCGTGCTATAATAGAGCCAAGCTCTGAAAAAATCTGAGATAAGGAGGAGAAATGTGAACAAAAAGAGATTGTTGGCGGCAGGGGTCGCGTCCATGATGGCGGTGACCATCCTTGCAGCCGGATGCGGAGGAGACAAGCATTTGGTCAAACTGTCGGAAAACGCATACGACGACGGGTTGACCTACGAAGAGGGCGCCGAGTACAGCACCATCAACGAGAGTCTGTTCTACCGCAATACGCGCACGGTAGACGTCGCCGATCCCTGCGTCGTGTACATTTCCGATAAGGACGATCCCGACTACGGCAGCTACTTCCTGTACGGCACCTCGAGCAGCACGGGCTTCTTCTGTTGGAAGAGCACAGACCTCATCCATTGGGATGCGGTGGGGTATGCGCTCATGTACAACGATCAGGAGAGCCTGCAAGGCAAGGCGCTTTGGCAGGATACATGGGCTTCCGAGGTCGTCTTCGATTCCGAGGCGGGCAAGTGGTACATGTATTTCAGCGCGACCCCGCGCGATCTTTCGGTCACGGACGGATACGCGGCAAGCAAAGAATATGTCTGCATCCCGTACATTGCGGAGAGCGATTCCCCGCGCGGGCCGTTCGAACTCATCGACCATGTGGAGACCTACCGCACATTGGACGGCACGCCCTTGAAGGACGTTGCGGGTAGGGATGAGAGCGCGGAATACTTCTTCCAGCGCTACATGACGTTCGATCCCTACGAGATGGAGCAGGCGCTCCAAAAGCTCGGGCTCAGCGAGAATGGGAAAGCCGAAGAAGAGGAAGAAGGCGCAGAAGCCGAAACCGATGCCGTCATCCGCGCGATCGACTATCACCCTTACGTCGATCCCGCCACGCAGCAGAAGTACCTCTACTTCACGCTCAGCCATAATTCCTATATCATGGGCATGAAGATGACGGATTGGACGACGCCCGACTATTCCTCGCTCACCGTCCTCACCCGTCCCGGCTATGCCACGGTAGACGCGGCGGAGAAGAATGTCTCTTATGAGTCGGCGGCAAACCGCGTCAATGAAGGACCTTGGATCACCGAGCATGGCGGAAAGTACTATCTTTCCTTCTCCATCAACAGCTCTACGAACAAGACCTATTCCGTCTGCCAGGCTGTCGGCAACAGCCCGCTCGGTCCCTTCCGCAAGCTGGAAGAGTCCGAAGGCGGCATTCTTCTTTCGGCAGATGCCTCCATGCGCGATGATGCTTCCGGCACGGGGCATCACTCCATCATCACCATCGAGGGAAAGGACTATATCATCTATCACAGCCACAACTCGGTGGAGGAGGGCGGCCACGCCCGCCATGTCGCAGTCGATGAGATCAAGTGGATCACCGTAAAGGACGTGAGCGGGAACGATCTTCCCGTCATGTATGCGAACGGTCCCACGACTTCGGTGCAGCCGCTGCCCGAATTTGTCTCCGACTACAAGAACATTGCCGCGGATGCCGCCGTCGAGGCGACTTCGGTCGCAGAGGGGAGCGGCGTCTCGTGGCTGACGGACGGGTTGCTCTCCATCAATCGCTATGCGAACGCGGATATGGTGAACACCTATGTGCAGGAGACTCGCTTCGACGGCAAAACGACCATCACGCTCACCTTTGAGGACTATCGGACGATCTGCGCGCTCATGATCTACAACTCCAAATACAAGGGGAGTGCATTCTACGAGATCGAGCGCATCGAGATGGATTGCAAGGAAACGGATGGCTCTCTCGTCACGCGGTATATCGAAAAGCTCCAATTTGATTGGAATGCCTATACCTCCGTCGATGATGAAGACGTCGTGCGCCCCGCATCGTCCGCCTATGCAGAGTTTGCCGAAATTTCTTGCAACGAGATCCGCATCACCATCGCACCCGCGTCCGTTGAACAGATCCCCGTGCACGGCATGGAGGGGTATACGGCAAGCGGCGCCGAGATCGCGGTCTCCGAAATCAAAGTTTTAGGGAAATAAGAGAGGGAAAAAATGATGAGTAGAAAGAAAACGTTACGTTTATTGACCTGCCTGTTTGCCACAACGCTCCTTTCGGGCGTGGCGGCGACGGCTGTCGCGTGCGCCAAGACGACGACCTCGGAAGCACCCGACTATTCGTATGAAAATTCCCCCGCATATCTGCCCGAGTACGATAGCGCCATCAAGATGGACGGCGTGTTGGACGATGCCGCCTACGCAAACCTTCTGTGGCTCGAAAACGACTATGTGGAGTCGAATACGACGATCACGGTGCGGAGCACGGCGTACTTCGGCGAGAAGGGCGTGTTCTTCCTGTTCGACGTGAACGACCCCGCCGTGTACGTCAACGAAGACCGCAGCGGTTCGTGGAACAGCGGCGTCGAGCTCTATCTCGCGGGCTCTGCCGTCGAGCATATCGAAGGCAAGGGCTGGGAGATCGACTTCACGCCCGGGGTGGATCAGATCAGTACGCGCCGCCGCCGCGGCGGGCTGTTTGCAGAGATGCTCACCGCCAAGGAGGCAACGCCCTTCATGCGCTCCGCAGGCAAGGGCGAAGGCAACGTTGCCGTCGGCGGAGCGGGCGCAACGGGCTACACCATCGAAGCGTTCTTTCCGTATGCCTTCTTCGGTGACGAGTTCGGCGCGGCGGAAGGGGAGAACGTGCAATCGCTCGCGCTGTGCCCCACGCTGCTGCGCATGTACACCAACGAGGAGACCGACCGCAACCGCCTTTGGTTCGACTTCGGCTATCAGGACAGGACGGGCTATTCCTTCTCCGATCCCCGCACTTGGTGGCGCTTCGATGAGGGCGGCTTGGATGCCCATGTCGTAACGCTCAACACCGAGGGCAGCGGTACGCTCACGGGGCGCAACTATGTGGTGGAGGGCGAAAAGCTCGAGCTCACCGTCGCGCCGGCGGAAGGCTTCCGCATCAGATCCGTGAAGGCGGGCGAGCAGGATGTCACGAACGATCTCTTCATCGATGAAGACGGCGCTGTGAAAGTGCAGGTCAAGGGCGTCTCGTCCGACGTTACTGTTACGGCGACGTTTGAGCAGCTTCCCTCCGCGCGCTCTGAGCTTTCGGGCAATATCACCTACTTTGGCGAGGCGCTCACGGAGGCGCGCCGCGCAGGGCTCCGCCTCAAGGCATACTACTACGGCGCCGTGTTCGATGCAACGCTTTCCGCAGGGGGGGGGTACACTGTATCCGTTCCCGCAGGGGAATACACGCTCGTTCTCACCAAGGCGGACGGCACTCCCGTGCAGCAGATCGAGGGCACGCTTTCGGCAGAAGCAACGAAGAAGGATATCGCCATCACCGAGACGCTCGACGCCGAGATCTTCAAGGGCGAAGCCACGCTCACAAAGAAGGTTGACGATATCACGGCGGGTTCTTCCGCCATCCAGGGTACGCTGTATTCCAACGGCACCCATGGCGAAGGCAACCTGCTCTCGCCCTCCGTCGTCGAGAGTACGTTCACGATCTCTACGCTCGGCAGCATCGAGAACGGTCCCCGCTTCGGCATGCGCCTCTATGGCAGAGCCTCGGGGGATACGAGCAATCAGCCCGTTGTCGATGTCGTCATTGCGCGGCAGGGAGGTGTATGGTGCCTCGATATCGGGTACGATCTCATCAATGACGCGATCCATCCGCAGACGAATTACACGCTCACGGATGAACAGGTACAGGCGGTGCAAAACGGTACGTTCAAGGTGCTCGTCGTGCAAGAGGGCAGCGAGTACCGCCTGTATGCGCCCAAGGGCGATCACTACGAGTTCGTCGAGAGCTATACGGATACGAAGGGCAGGACGCAGGTCTACTCCATCGACCTCATCACCAACACCAACGAAACGGCGTTGGAGCGCGGCACGGGGATCACGTTCGGCATGAAGGATACCAGGCTCTACGGCAATTACGTCGCCGGCATCGATTCGGATGACCGCACGCTCATCAAGGCGCTCGTCAATGCCGAAACGCTGCTCCGCCCCGAGATCGAGTCGCCCCACGCAGACGTGGCGATCACGTCGGCTGCGGATGCGCTCATCGTCGGCAGCGAGCTCAAATTTACCGTTACGGCGCATCGCTATGCGGAAGTTACCAAAGTTTTGGTAAACGGGACGGAAGTCACACCGCAAGATGGCGCTTATACCCATACGGTCACCGCGGCGGACGCTGCAAACGGTTTGACCATCGAAGTCCAAGCCGCCACCGATGCGACCATCTATGCTGGTGAGAATGCGGAAAAGGCATTTAGCTCCATCGGGCAGAATGATGCTTCAACGCACGGCACGATCTATTCTGCCAGCCGCTATGGCGCATATCAATCTTATTCGGTAATTGAAAGCAATTTCTATGCGCCTCAAATTGCCAATATCACTGCCGATGCGCTCACTTTTGGGATGCGTGTCTATGTGCAGAACGAGGAGGGCAATGCCGAAAACGCTACTTCCTATGATGTTGCGATCGCACGCTATCAAGGGCAATGGTATTTGGGCATCGGGTATGACTTCAACAATTGGAGTAATCTTCAGCCTTGGCTGACGGGTTCGGAAAAATATCCTTTGAGCAAAGCGCAGATCGAAGCGGTCAAGTCCGGTACGTTCTCGGTGCTCGTCGTTCACGATGGTACGGAGCACAGACTGTATGCAAAAGATACATTGAGCGTACAGGATGGCACCACCTATTACGAATACGTCGATACTTATACCGTAACGGACAATGCGCTTACCGCCGTCAGCTCCGTCGATCTGTTCATGCGGTCGTACATGGCGCCGCAGGGGAAAGGCGATTTCGGCATGAAGGGCACCAACGTCATCGCAGAATTTGCACAAACTTACAGCACGGATGCCGCGCTCATCGAGTTCCTTTACGATGCCGGGACGGACGACCAAGCGACCATCTACAGCGGCAAAGCTGATATTATCAAAAACTTTGGTACGGTTACCGCAGCTACGGTAGCAGCAGAAAACAAGCTCGGGGAGCTGTATTCCTGCGGCGATCACGGCAATGAACTGCCTTCGCCTTCCATCCTTGAAAGCAGCTTTTATATTTCGAGCATCGAGTCGATCACGGAGGCGGGACCTCGCGTCGGCATGCGCCTCTATAATAAGAACGCAGGGGATAGCGCCAACAATTATCTTGCAGACGTGATCCTTGCGGCGGTCAAAGCGAATAGTAAGCTGACTTGGGTGCTCGACATTCAAAAGTCTGATTTGTTCCTCGATGGAAACGGCGGTAACATCGCAACGACGTATCAGCTCAACGATGCGCAGATCGATGCTGTGGCGATGGGTACTTTCAAGATCCTTATCGTGCAGCGCGGCAGCGTATACACGCTGTATGCGCAAAACGGCGAGACGTTCGAGAAGGTGAAAGACCTTACGGATGCGGCAGACAAGAGTTCCTATTCCGCAGTCGATCTTTTCACCAACCGTGGGGCAGCGGCTTTGGGGAGAGGAAAAGAAGGCGATTTCGGCATGAAGGGGACTTGCGTGATTGGTGGGTTTGACGCTGCGAAGACGGATGGCGAACTCATTCAGATGATCACGGGGAAGACGCTGCAAAGCGAAGGCTAAGCCGATCAGGCTTAGTATGGCACGCCCGCCCGCGGGGGAACGCTTCCGCGGGCGGCTGCCAAACAAGAACATATGGAGGAAGATGCTCAGTGGCAGACGTAACATTAAAAAATATTTGCAAAGTCTACGATAGCAGAGAGCGCGGTCATCGGGGCGTGCTCGCCGTCAAAGACTTTACGATGGACATTCACGACGAAGAATTTATCGTCTTTGTCGGTCCTTCGGGATGCGGAAAGTCGACAACGCTCCGCATGATCGCCGGGCTCGAAGATATTTCGAGCGGCGATCTCTACATCGACGGGACGTACGTCAACGACGTGCCCGCCAAGGATAGAAACATTGCAATGGTCTTCCAGAACTATGCGCTCTATCCGCACATGACGGCGTATCAGAATATCTCCTTCGGGCTCACGCTGCAAAAGATCGAAGAGCCCGTCTACGTCGGGCGCAGGGAGCTCGCGGCGGAAAGACGGCTGCTCGCTGTAACGCAAACAAAACTCGCGGAAGCGCAGCGGCGGTTGAGCGCTTTGCAGTCTTTGGAGCAGGCTTCCGCAGAGGAAGAGCCCTCCGAGGAGATCGCTGCGCTGGGAAATATCATTGCCCAATACGAGGGCGCGATCGCCAAGCTCGAACGCTCCATCCAAGAGATCGAGGCGTGCCTTCCCGAGCTCGATGCGGCGCTGCAAGAGATCGCATCGGCGCGTGCGCAGATGCGCATGGAAGGGGCGCGCATCGCCGCGGCGGAAAAGCGCATCGATGCAACCGCCAAGCGCATAAACAGTTACTTAAAGGCGACAGACGTTCTCGCCGACAAGGCGCGCCGCGTGCAAGATCGCAACGTCCGCCTCGAGGCGGTGAAGGCAGAGCTTTCCGTCATTGAAAACCGTACTTCCGCCTTGCAGCAGAGCATCGCGCAGGGGAACGCCGAGACGGAGCGCTTGCAGGGCGAGATCGCTTCCGCCAAGGAGAAGATCGAAAGCTTACAGGCGAGCATCCGCGCCCGGCAGGAGAGCATCAAGAAGTATCAGCTTCTCCGCATCGATAAGAAGAAGCTTGCCGAGCTCGCCAAAACGCGCAACTACTACGAAAAACTTTCCATGAGCGACGAGATCATCCGCCAAAAGGATGAAACGGAACTTGCGGGGCTTGAGGAGGAACTCGCGGGGTTGGAAGGTGCGGCGGAGGGCTCTGCCGCAGCCTTGCGCGCTGAGGGGCTGCGCGGGCTCATCGGGCGTTACCGCGAGGAGCTCGACGTGCTTGCCCGCAGAAAGGTCTCCATCGAACAAAACCTTGCGCGCACCGATGCCGATATCGAGTACTACGGCAAGACGGAGCAGCCCGTCTTCAAATACCGCCGCTATACCAAGACGGAGATCGACCAAAAAGTGATGCGGGCGGCGGAGATTTTGGATATCAAAAAGCTCCTCAAACGCAAACCGCGCGAAATGTCGGGCGGGCAGCGGCAGCGCATCGCGCTCGGAAGGGCAATCGTGCGCGAGCCCAAGGTCTTCCTTTTGGACGAGCCGCTCTCCAACCTCGATGCAAAGCTGCGTACCTCCATGCGGAGCGAGATCGTAAAGCTCCACAAACAGCTGAAAACGACGTTCATCTACGTCACGCACGATCAGGTGGAAGCCATGACGATGGGCACCCGCATCGTCGTCATGAAGGATGGCGAAGTGCAGCAGATCGATACGCCCGTCAACCTCTTCGATCATCCCGTAAATACCTTTGTGGCTGGCTTTATCGGCACGCCGCAGATGAATATGTTCCGCGTACAGATGCAGGCGGCGGGCACAAAGGTCAAATTTACCTTTGGCGACGGCTCCGTCCTTACCTACGATCAGAAGAAGCTGCGCCCCATTGCGGAGGAGTATCTCGACGGCGCGCCGCATGCCGTTGTGCTCGGCGTCCGTTCGGAAAATCTTTTCCTCGCGGAAAAGCTGTCGGAGAAGCAAGAGGGCTTTGCCTGCGCCGTCACGAATATCGAGCTCTTGGGCAGCGAGACGAATATTTACACGGTGATCGACGGCGTCAACATTACGCTTACGCTCAATTACCGTCCTGCGGTTTCCGTCGGCGATCAGATCTTCGTCGGCATGAACGAAGGCAAGCTGTATCTCTTCGATGCAGAAACTTCAAGAACCATCTTAAAAAGATAAGGGGTAACGATTATGAAACGTTTTAAGCAGATCATCGCACTTTCTCTCACGGCGCTCATGGGCACGGCTTGCTTTGTCGCCTGCGGCGACCCCGATGCAGAGGCTGCGGGCAACCGCGAGCGCATCACCTTCTGGAGCGTCACCGATCAGTACGGCGCGGATGCCTACGAGGCGGTCGTCGATGCCTACAACGACGGGCAGGGGAAGCTCGATAACGTCTACGTCAAGCTTTCGAACAAGACGGATAGCTCGCAGAACCATATGGCATTTTGCAAATCGGGCACGGGCACGGTGGACGTGATCGGCATCAACGATAAGTTCGTGTTCAACAACATTGCGCAGGGCTTCTACACCGATTTGCAGCCCTATATCGACGATACTTCCACCTACACGAAAAACGCGGAAGGGGAGACGTATTTCTCCGTCTCCAACTTCAACGCAAACAATATCGACCGCTTCCGCTTTAACGTCGAAACGAGAGAGGCGGGCGAAGGGGAAGATCTGTATGCGCTCCCGCTCGTGAGCAATGCCTGCGTGCTCTATTACAACGAGACCTATTTCGAAGAGGCAAACATCAACATTATCTCCGTTCCCGAGACCGAGCTCGATGCCTACAACGAGGCAAACGGTACGAGCTTTGCGGCGCGCGGCTATGCCGAGTACACGCCCGCTGCAACGCCCAAGGCGGGGCTCAAGACTTCCAAGAATTTGCAGGGCGAAGAGGTCGTAAAAGTTTTCAACAACCTCATCCCCATGAGCTTTCTCGAGGTAAACACGCTCGCAAAATTCTTTACGAAGGCATACCGCTCCGAATCGCCTTCTACCTACGGCGTGCTCAACGAGTGGTGGTTCTCGCACGGCTGGGCGGTCGGCGGCGACTGCGTCAAGTGGGATGAAGCCTCCGGGCAGTACAAATTCACCCTCAACGATCAGAAGCCCAACTATCTTGTGACGGGCGCGGTCACCGTCAACGGCACCGCCTATGCCGCGGGCGACATTCTCAGCTACCGCGATAGGAACTATGTTTTGAGCAATCCTTCCTCGGAAGATTCGGCGCACCTTTACGAGCTTCCCTCCATGTACGAGCAGTTCCGCGAGTTCTGCGCCTGGTCGCAGACCAAGGGGCTCGCAGTCGATTCCGAGTTCACAGGCTACGGCATTTCGCCCTCGCCCGCCACGCTCGGCAACAATTCCAAGATCACCTATTTCACCTCGGGCAATGTCGCCATGTTTGCAGAGGGCGCCAACGCGATGGATACGCTTTATACCTCGCTTGTCGGCAAGGATAAGTGGAATGCCGCGCTCATGTACACCTACCGCGAGTTTAATGACGAAGATCCTTCCCCCGACGGCACGCTCGAAGTCATCGACGGCACCACTTTCACGGGCGAGATCAAAGAGCAGGAGGGTACGCCCATCGTCGGCAAGCTCTCCGGTTCGAGCATCAACTTCGGTTGGGCGATCCCCGCGAACTCTTCGCACAAGGATGCGGCGTGGAAATTCCTGCAATATCTCACTTCCGCGGAGGGGCAGAGCTATTTTGCGGCAAACGATTCGGGCATTCCCACCAATTCGGAGTACGCATTGAGCGAGGAATTTTATAACAAGGAGAACAAGAAGTGCTCCAATTACAGGGCGATCTCGATGATGTCGGAAGTGTGCGCGCTCGGCGATTGGTCGTATTTTGAAGACGGCGAATGGGTCAACGTCTGGGCGGATAAGCTGAACACGGACGTCCGCAACGGCAAGACGCAGCTCGATGCTTTCTTCAATGAGTACGAGCCCAAGACCAACGATGTCCTGAAAAATTATAAGTTCAAGCTGCACGGAAAAGACTAAGCCAAGAGGGGGGTCATCATGGAAAAATTTGCCACGAACAGCCTCACGCTCGATCTTCATAAGAAAAAGAAGTTCTCGGGCGAAAAGCTCTTCGCCTATATCTGCGTATGCCTTCCGCTCCTCGGCTTCACGCTCTTCAGCATCGTTCCGCTGTGCATTTCGTTTACCACCATGTTTACGACGATGGAGTACTACGATATGAACAGCATGACGTGGAACAACTTCGAGACGTTCAAGATCGTGCTCTCGGACGGCGACTTCTATAAGTCCATCCTCGTCACGCTCATGCTCTCTTTGAGTCAGCTCATCAGCCTCATCGTCGCGCTGTTCATCTCCTTTTTGCTCTCCAAAAAGCCGCGCGGACGGAAGATCTTTCAGATCCTCTTCTTTATTCCCTACATTTGCAGCAGCGTTGCAACGGCGTATATGTGGATGACGATGTTCGACCCTGACTACGGCATCATCAATTCCTTCATCGTCTCCATCTTCGGTGAGTCTGCGCGGGTGAGCTGGACGACCGATCCCACGGCGTATGTTGCGGCGATCGTCATCACCATCGTGTGGCAGGCACCAGGCTACGGCATCGTCATGTACAAGGCGGCATTCGATGCCGTCAACCCCTCGCTGTATGAGGCGAGCGATATCGACGGCGCATCCGCATGGAAAAAGTTTTGGCGCATCACCTTCCCGAGCATCGCGCCCACAACGTTCTACCTCCTTATGGCGGGCATCATCGCGGGCTTGCAGACCTTCGATATCGCAAGGCTGTTCGCCTCGTGGGCGAGCTCCGCGGCTTGGGCGGGCGCAGCGGGTCCCGATAACATCGGTCTGACCACGGTGTTCTATATCTATAAAGAGGGCACGTTGTATGCCAATATCCCTGCGGCGTCCGTTGCCTCGTGGGTGCTGTTCATCATCATTTTGGTGCTTTCGCTGGTCAACTACAAACTGAGAAAGAGGTGGGTGAACGTATGAAGCCGTTTAAGAGTACTGTCCATGCAACACTGCACGATCTTTCGCCCCGCGTCTCTACCTACGAAGAGGTCAAAGAGCGCCGCGCACGGCGGACGACGAGCATCATCGGCAAGATCGTCGTGTTCGCCATCCTGCTCTTTTATGCCGTCGCGCTGCTCATGCCCTTCTATGTGCTGTTCGTTACGAGCATCACGCCCTATCAGGAGCGGATGGGCTCGATGAGCTTTATCTGGTGGCCCGATGAGGTGACATTCGATGCCTTTCTCCCGTTTGTGACCACCGATAACCTGCTCGCCGACGAGATGGGCATTCCCATCCTGCGCGGATTTTTGAACACCATGTGGTCGACGCTTCTTACGACCATCGTCTCCCTCTTCGTGAGCGGGCTCGCGGCGTATTGCTATTCCAAGATCCGCTTCAAGGGGAAGGAAGTCATTTTCATGCTGCAGCTTGCGACCATGATGATCCCCATGACGACGATGACGGTGCCCGCATTGCTCTACTACGAGGCGCTCGGTTGGACGCACAGCTGGCTGCCCATCATCATCCCGGGGCTCTTCGGCAGCGCAACGACCATCTTCTTCTTGCGCAGCTATATGGCGTCCATCCCCAACGAGACCATCGAAGCCGCCAAGATCGACCGTTTAGGTCCCTTCCGCATCTTTTTGAAGATCGTGCTCCCGCAGGCGATCCCCGCATTCATTGCACAGTTCATCTTTGCGTTTGTGGGCGGCTACAACAACTATATGGGACCGCTCCTCTATTTGAGCGACAACGCGCAGAACTACACGCTGCAACTCGTCGTCACCGAGCTCAGAACGTTCTACGGCGAGCCCGGTCAGGTGTGCGCGAGCTGTCTCATCGCACTCATCCCGCTCATCATCGTGTATATCATCTTCCAGAGGTTCTTCATCGAAGGCATC
>CALVLO010000036.1 GCA_944338265.1 uncultured Clostridia bacterium | reverse complement strand
AGGTCCAAAAAAAGCATGCCGCGCCCCACATAGCGCTTGGCGATGGAGACGACGAGGCGCAGGTTCGCCTCCGAGAGGCGGCGCTTGGCGGCTTCATCCCCGTCCTGCATCTTGCGGGCGAGCTCCACCTCCTCGTCGCTCGAAAGAAGGGGCACCCTGCCGATATCTTTGAGATACATTTTGACGGGATCGTCCAGCCCGATATCGGAGAGCGCCTGCTCGAAGAGCTCCTTGTCGCGCTCGTCTTCATCGAAGATGGCAACGCCCATCTCGGGCAGGTTTTTATAGACCTGCTCGATCTGCTGGGGCGAGAGGTCGTACTTCTCCAAAATATCGCACAGCGCGTTGGTGGAGATGCTCCCCTTCATCTTATAGCCCGCGACGATGCTGCCGATGAGCTCGGAAAGCTTTTCTTCCGTTATGTTCATTCTTTTCCTCCTGAAAGGCTCTTGATTTGCTTGGTGTACAGGGCGATCTCCTGCAAGAGCGCGCGCTTTTCCGCCTCGTCCGCATCGGCGTAGCGCACGCGCGCTGCGGCGATCTTTTCGGAGAGCGCCTTTGCCCGCAGGGTGCGGACGCAGTCTGCAAAATACTTCTCGGCGGCGGGAGAATCGAGGTTGTCGCCGTAATCGAGATCGAAGATCTCCGCGAGTTCGCCCTCGGCGGGCATGAGATCGAAGATGCCGCTCGCCCGCACGCTCCCCGCCTTTCTCCCCGAAAGGATGTAGAGCGCCACGGTGCGGTGGGCAGGGTCATCGAACTCGACGGAGGCAAGGTCGAATGCGGCGGCATAGGGCTTGCTCAAAAGGCACGCCGCGAGCACGAAGCGCGCGGCTTTGCGCGCGCGGTCCGCATCGTCCTCCCGCGGGCGCACGGGCTCCTCCGCCTGCTGCCGCGGCGCGGGGGGCGCATGTTCGAGGTCGCGCTGCAACGCGCCCACGCTGATGCCCGTCTCCGCGGCGATGCGCTTCAAAAGCTCTTCGCGCTCCGCCGCGCTCTCCGCCTCGCGGACGATGGAGAGCGCCTCCTGCACATAGTCGCGCCGCTCCTCCGTTTTGGCAAGGTCGTACTTCCCGCGCGCCGCATACAGGCGGAAGTCGATGAGGGGCATCGCCTTTTCGAGGCAAGCCCGATACCCTTCCGCGCCCCGCTTTTGCACCACGTCGTCGGGATCCATCCCCTCCGGCATGGGCACGACGCGCACTTTGAGCCCCTCTTGCTTTAAGATCTCGAGCCCGCGCAGATTTGCCTTCTGCCCGGCGAAGTCGCCGTCGTAGCTGATGAAAATGCTCTCCGTATAGCGCTTTGCGAGGCGCGCCTGCTCCTTGGTGAGCGAAGTGCCCATGCTCGCCACAACGCCGTGGAACCCCGCCTCGTAGAGGGAGATGGCGTCCATATACCCCTCTACCATGATGAGGGAGGCGAGCCCGCCCGCGCGCTTTTCCTTTTTGACGAGGTTGATATTGTACAGCGTCTTGCTCTTGTTGAAGAGCATGGTCTCGCGCGTGTTCTTATATTTGGCGCGGTCGGCTTGCTTTAAGAGCCGCCCGCCGAACGCGACCACCTCGTCCATATGATTGATGATGGGGATGATGAGCCGCTCGCCCTCGGCATCGATGAGCCGCCCGTCGTCGGTGCGGGCACAGGCGCCGCTCTCCACGCATTCCTCCGCCGTGTAGCCCTGCGCGAGCAGGAAGGCGGGCAGCGAAGTAAAGTCGAGCGAAGCGCCGATGCCGAACTTCTTTACCGTGGAGGGCGAAAAGCCGCGCTTGCCGAGGTAGGCGACGTGCGCCTCCGCCCGCCCCGAATAGAGGTTGCTGAAATAAAAGCGCGCCGTATCGCGCATGAGGGAGGTGAGCCGATCCCGCTTCTTTTTCTTGGCGGCGGCTTCCTCGGCGGAGCGGTCGTCGTAGGCGGGCACCTCCATGTGCGCCCGCGCCGCGAGGATCTGCACCGCCTGCATGAAGTCAACGTTCTCGTACCCCTTCACAAAGCCGATCACGTCGCCCGAGACGCCGCAGCCGAAGCAATGGTAGTACCCGTCCGCGGCATTCACAGAAAAGGAGGGCGTCTTCTCATGGTGGAAGGGGCAGCACGCCCAATAGTTGTAGCCCCGCCGCTCGAGCGGGATATAGCTGCCGATGACCTCCACGATATCGTTCTTCTCTTTGAGTTCGCGGATGAACGCCTGAAAATCCTTCATACGCTCCCCTCCCGCGGCACAAAGAGCTGCTTGAACACGTTGATGGCGTAGCGATCGGACATGGACGAGAGATAATCGCACACGGCGCGGGGGATATCCCGCTCCGCCGTCTCCCGATACAGCGCGGGAAGCGCCTGCGGGTGCTCGGAAAAATAGCCGTAGAGGGCGCGCAGCATGCGCTCGGCGCTCTCCTGGATGAGGCGGTTGGCATGCTCGTACACCCGTTCGAACATGAACGAGCGCAAATTTTCCAGCGCTCTGCCCCGCTCTTCGGACATTTTGACAAAGGGCTTGTCCTTCGACGTCTCGTAAATATCCAAAATCGCCGTATTGATGCGCGCGGAGGTATCCCGTCCGAACACCTTCACCGCCTCGGCGGGAAGTTCCTCTTCGCGGATGATGCCCGCGCGGATGGCGTCTTCGATGTCGTGATTGATATAGGCGATGCGGTCGGCAAGCGAAACGGCGGCGCCCTCCAACGTGGCGGGGTGCCCGCTCTTGGTGTGGTTGACGATGCCGTCGCGCACCTCAAAGGTGAGGTTGAGCCCCTTGCCGTCCTTTTCGAGCACGTCCACCACGCGGAGCGACTGCTCGCTGTGGCGGAAGCCCGCGGGATTGAGCGCGGCAAGCACCCGCTCCCCCACATGCCCGAAGGGCGTATGCCCCAGATCGTGCCCCAAAGCGATCGCCTCGGCAAGGTCTTCGTTGAGCGAAAGGCAGCGGGCGAGCGAGCGGGCGATCTGCGAGACGTCCAGCGTGTGCGTCAGGCGGGACATGTAATGATCGCCATCGGGCGCGAAAAAGACCTGCGTCTTATTTTTCAGCCGCAGGAACGCCTTGGAGTATATGATGCGGTCGCGGTCGCGTTGGAAGTCCGTCCGCATCGGGCAGGCGGGCTCGCGCCGCAGCCGCCCCTTGCTCTCGTAAGACTTAGTCGCATACGGCGAGAGGAAGGCGCGTTCTTTTTCGTAAGTTTTTTCCTTCATTTACCTGTTATTTCGGGAAAAAGCGGAAAACTCCTTGTTTTTCGGAAAATTTTCCCAAAATTTTTTTATTCAGATGCAAAAGCCGCCGTCTACGCCGAGCACCTGCCCCGTGACGTAGCGCGCCTCGGCGAGATAGCGCACCGCCTCGGCGACCTCTTCGCCCGTGCCGAACCGCCCGAGCCCGATCTCTTTCGCGAGCGCGGCGCGCTCTTCGGCGCTCAGCCGCCCGTTCATCTGCGTATCGATGACGCCGGGCGCCACGCAGTTGACGGTGATCCCCGCGGGCGCGAGCTCCTTTGCAAGCGCCTTGGTAAAGGCGATGAGCGCCCCCTTGGACGCCGAATACACGCTCTCGCAGCTGCCGCCCGTCACCCCCCATACGGAGGAGATATTGACGATGGCGCCCCCGCGGGCGAGCATCTTTTTAACGGCGTACTTGCACGCAAGCAGCGCCCCGCCCATGTTGACGTTCATCACGCGCGTGTAATCTTCCCAGCGGGTATCCTGCACCTGTGCAAAGAGCGCGACGCCCGCATTATTGACAAGGACATCTATCTCCCCCATCCCCTGAACGACGGCGGCGATCTCCGCCTCGTTGGAAACATCCGCGCGCACGAACGCGACCTCGGGAAGTTCCGAAGCGGCTTGCGCGGCGGAAGCTTCATCGCGGGACCAGAGCGCCGTTACGCGGTATCCGCAGCGGGAAAAAAGGCGGCAGCAGGCAAGCCCGATGCCGCGCGTCCCGCCCGTGATGAGCGCGTTCACGCATCCTCCCCGAAGAGGCGGATGATCTCGTCTGCCACCTCCTCGATGCTCTTCCCGTCAGTATCCACAATGTAATCGGCAACGTGCTCGTAGACGGGCGTGCGCACCCGCAAGAGCTCGCCGAGCGCATCCGCCATTTTGCCCGTGTTTTTGAGGAGCGGACGCGACTCATCTGCCCGCACGCGCTTCAAGAGCGTCTCGAAGGAGGCGCGCATGAAGAAGATCTTGCCGTTGCGCTTCAGAAGTTCGCTGTTTTCGGGCTTTAACACGAGCCCGCCGCCCGTGGAGATGACGAGCCTGTCCCGCCCAGAAAGCTCGCGGACGATGCCCGTTTCGAGGGAGCGGAAGTGCGCCTCGCCGTAGTATTCGAAGATATCCGAGATCCTGCCGTGGCGGTCTGTGATGACGACGTCGGTATCATACCACATCCTGCCCGTTTTGGAGGCAATGCAGATGCCAACACTCGTTTTGCCAACGCCCATCATGCCGCAGAGTACGATATTCATAACAAAAAGCTCTCCAATGCAAGGATATAGCTGTTCTTCCCGAAGCCGAGCACCTCGCCGCGGCATACGGGCGTGAGCACCGAATTGCGGCGAAATTCCTCCCGCGCATGTACGTTGCTCATATGCACTTCGACGACGGGCACCTCCACCGCGGCGATCGCATCGCGCAGCGCATAGGAATAGTGCGTGAACGCGCCCGCGTTGAAAATGATGCCGTCGTACATGCCCTGCGCGCCGTGGATGGCGCGGACGAGCTCGCCCTCGAGATCGCTCTGGAAAAATGCCGTCTCCGCGCCCCGCGCTTTGGCGTATGCGGCGACTGCTTTGTTGATCTCTTCGAGCGTCTCGCTGCCGTAAACGCCCCGTTCGCGCCGCCCCGTAAGGGCGAGATTGACGCCGTTCAAAACAAGGATCTTCATAACTTACCCCCTGTATGCTTCATAGAGGCGCTTCGCCTCCTCTGCGGAAGGTTCCCGCTTCAAGTAAATGCAGTCTGCAAAGTATGCCTGATAAAAGAGCATGGACGCGCCGTTCACCGTCTTTTTTCCGAGCGAGGCGGCAATGCGCAAGAACTCCGACTGCGCAGGCACATAGATGAGGTCCGCCGCCCACGCGCACCGCGCGAGGAGCTGCTCGCCGACGGGCGCGCTCGCACCCCCTTCGAAGGCAACGACGGGCGTCTTGCCCGCGCTCTCGTGCATGCCCACGCCCGTGCAGTTGACGATGAGATCGTACTCCGTAAGCGGGATCTCCGTGAGCGGCGAAAAGCCCCCGATCTCGCGGTAAACGTTCATGAGGCGCTCCTCGTCCCGCTCGTATACAAAGACGAAGGCGCCCGCCTCTGCAAGCGTTTTGGTGCAGCTCCTGCCCGCGCCGCCCGCGCCGAGCACGAGCACGCGCATGCCCTCCACGGCAATTCCCGCGTTGCGCAGCATGAGCGCAAAACCCGCGCCGTCCGTATTATAGCCCGTGCGCGACGCCGTGACGACGGTATTCACCGCCCCGAACACGCGCGCATCCCCTTCGAGCGCCTTCAAAAACGGGATGATCTCCCCTTTGAAGGGGATGGTCACGTTAAAGGCATCGAAGCGGGAAAAGAGCCCCTCCGCCTCCTCCAAAAAGCGAGCGGGCGGGATGGAGATCTTCTCGTAGGCGCACTTTGCGCCCAGCTTGTTCAAAATAAAGGTGTGCATGGCGGGGCTTTCGGATGCGGAAACATCCTTCCCCACAACGGCAAGTTTTAACATAGTTCCTCCGCGGTGCGCCTCAGCCCTGCGCCGCGAAGCGGGCTTGGATGCGTTCCAGCGCCGCCTCGTATTCTTCCGTGCTGTATGTGAGCAGCGCGTACTCGCCCTTGCGGATGGGCGCCGTTACGGTCACTTCGCCCTTGGCGGGGTTCTTTTTATCGAGCTGCGCCTTGTGCACGATGTCGCGGACGGGCGGGAGCTGCGGCATGCCGCCGAGCACCCTCAGGCACAGCTCCTGAAGCTGCCGCAGATACGCCTCGTCGCCCCCCTGTTCGAGGGCGAGCTCCGCCTCGTAGAGGATGCCCACGAGCACATACTCCCCGTGCGAGAGCTTTTTATCCGTCAGTTCGAAGGCGTGCGCCGTGGTATGCCCCAGATTGAGGCACTTGCGCAGCCCCAGCTCCATCGCATCCTGCCGCACGATCCGCGCCTTGAAGGCGACGTTTTCGGGCACGAACTCGGCGAGGAACGCCGCGTCCGTCAATTCGTTCCGGTGCGCCCACAGCGCATCGAAGAGGGAGGAAGAGAGCGCGCCGTGTTTGATGATCTCGCCGAGCCCGCAGCGCACTTCGCGCGGGGGGAGCGTCGCAAAAAAGGCGGTATCGGCAAGCACGAGCTTGGGCATGCGGAAGGTGCCGATCAAATTTTTCACCCCTGCAAAGTCCACCGCCGTCTTGCCGCCGATGGCGGCATCCACCTGCGCGAGGATGGTCGTCGGGATATGGATAAAATCGATGCCCCGCATGTAGAGGGCTGCGGCGAGCCCGCCGACATCCCCCACCACGCCGCCGCCCAGCCCGACGAGGCACGCGCCGCGGTGCAGCTGCGCCTCCGCCATTGCGGAGAGCAGCTTCAAGAGCGTTTCCGGCGTCTTGTGCGCCTCGCCCGCGGGCATGATATAGCCCGGCGCATCGCGGTAGGCGCGCCCCACCTTTCTGCCGTACAGCTCCCATACGGTGCGGTCGGAGAAGAAAAACACCTCGCGGTATTCTGCCAGAACGGGCGGCAGCGCCAACCGCATCACGCACGAACGGCAAACGACGCGGCTGCTATCCCAATGCCGCGACTTAATGACAAATCCCTTCATGTAACCATCCTCCTGAAATGTTGTTCGATCTCTCGCATCTCATCTCCCCCCAGCCGCTCGCGCAGGGCGGCGGCAAGTTCACAGCACAGCGCACTCTCCGCGATCACCTCGCAGGCGGGCACGGCGCAAATATCGCTGCGCTCGGCGGCGGCGCGCATGCCCGCATGGGTGCGCACGTCCACCGTGGCAAGCCCCTGCATGAGGGTGGGAATGGGCTTCATGGCAGCGCGGAGTACGATCTCCTCGCCGTTGGACATGCCGCCCTCGATCCCGCCCGCGCGGTTGGTCTTGCGGTAGTATCCCTTTCCTTCATCGTAAAAGATCTCGTCGTGTACGGCGCTCCCGCGGCTGCGCGCGGCGGCAAAGCCGATGCCGACTTCCACGCCCTTGATCGCCTGCACGCTCATGAGCGCGGCGGTAAGGCGGGCATCGAGTTTTTCGGGATAGGTCATACAGCTGCCGAAGCCGCTCCCCAGCCCCTTTGCACGCACTTCGACGACGCCGCCCAGCGTATCGCCCGCGGCGCGGCAGGCATCGATCTCCGCCACGGCGCGCGCCTCTGCCTCCTGATCCAACATGAAAAGGACGGGCGAACGGTCGGCAAGCGCCTCGAAGGGATATTCCCGCCCGTCGCAGACGCTGCCCACGGCGCGCACATAGCCCGAGACCTCCACGCCGAGCGCGCGCAGGAATTGGCGGCACACCGTGCCCGCCGCCACGCGGATGCACGTCTCGCGGGCGGAGGCGCGTTCGAGCACGTTGCGCGCATCCTCCCCGCCGAACTTTTTCAGCCCCGCAAGGTCGGCATGCCCCGGGCGCACCGCGGTGAGCGTGCGGGCGGCGGTATCGCACCCCTCGGGCGCCATGTACGCCTTCCAATTTTCGTAATCTCTGTTCCAGACGGCGAGGCAGACGGGGCTGCCGAGCGTCACGCCGTTCCGCACGCCCGCGAGCACCTCTGCCCTGTCTCGTTCGATCTTCTGCCTGCCGCCCCGCCCGTAGCCGCCCTGCCGCAGGGCGAGATAGCGGTCGATCTCTTCCAAGTCGAGCCTGAGCCCCGCGGGAAGCCCTTCGATGATGCAAAAGAGCCCCTTCCCGTGCGATTCGCCCGCCGTTGTGATCTTCATAGCATTCTCCGTAATGGTCTTACGACCCGTATGATATGGTATAGCCGCCGTCCATAATAGAGACGACGATGGTGCCGAGTTCATCCATCCTGTAACAGGATGCGCCCACCGCTGCGAGGCGGGAAAGCGTCTCGCCCGCGGGGTGCCCGTATGAATTCCCTTGCCCGCACGAGATGACGGCTTCCTTCGGGCGGAGCAGATCGAGCCACGCCTCCCCCGAGGAGTTCGCCGAACCGTGATGGGCGACTTTGAGGATATCCACCCCCGCAAGATCGACATCGAGCAGCACGTTGGAGAAGATATCCGGAGAGATCGCATACTCTTTCAGCATCGCCTCCTCCCGCTCCGAAGAGGCGTCCGAGGCGAGCAGCACGCGCACGCCGCCGTAAGAGAGGTAGAGCATCGCCGCCGATTCGTTCTCGTCCGTCTCGCCCTCCGCATGGGGAGAAAGGCAGATGAGATACGCCCGCGAGCGGTCGACATAGCTCACATAGCGCGCAAACGTCCGCTGCGCGCAGCCATCCTTCTCCACGGCGGCAAGAAAGCGCTTGTATTGCTCCGTCTGTGCGGAAACGGGCGGAAGGAAGATCCGCTCCACGTCGAACACGCGCAAGATCTCCGCGCAGCCGCCGTAATGATCGACGTCCGCATGCGTCACGGCGAGCGTGAGCGAGCGGGGATTCAGCCCGCGCAGATAGGAGATGACGCGGTTGTCGTTTTCAAAACTCCCGTCGCCCGCATCCACGACGAACACGTCGCCTTTGGGAAATTCCACAAAGGTGCAGTCCCCCTGCCCCACATCCAAAAAGTGGATGCGCAGCTCCCCTTCGCGGCGTTCGGGAATGGAAGCCGCGGGCAGGAGCACGCGGTAGGGCAAGATCGCCGCCGTCACGGCAAGCGCCGCCACAACGAGCAGCGCGAGCGCGATGCGCATTGCCCGCATCACGCGCCGCACGGGCAATGAACGCCCCTTCATTTGCGCGTCCGCCCGAACGCTTTGATCGCCGCCTCGATCTCCGGGATGCGCGCCTTCGCCTCCTCGTAGCCGAGCTCGAACATGGCGTCCGTCGCCGCGCGCGAGACGTCCGTCGCCTTAAAATCGTACAAATTGGGGCGGAGCATCACGTCCGCCGCGGCATACCCGCGCGATTTGGCGTCAGGAAGCGTCTTTACAGGCACGAAATAGTTGAGCGCCGAGCCGAGCAGGCGGGCGACGCGCCCCTTCTCCTCCTCCGGCTTGACGAAGGCGGAGAGATCGACGGCGACGACGATATCCGCCCCCATTCCGCGGCACACGTCTGCGGGGATGGCGTTGGTGTATGCGCCGTCGTACAGCCGCTTGCCCCCCATCTCCACGCTGCGGAAAAAGGGCGGGATGGCGGCGGAGGCGGTGAGGGCGCGCGCCGTCTTCCCCTCGCCGAGGAGCACGCCCTCGTTGGTATCCGCATCCGTCGCCCAAGCGGCAAACGGGAGCGGGAGATCGGCGATCTCCCCTTCGAGATAGCCCTCCAAAAACTGTTCGATGGCAGACATATCCGAAAAGGGGCGCAAATTTTTGGCAAATTCCTTTTTGTTGAGGTTATCGACGATGCCCACCATATCCGCCCAGGTATAACCCTTGCAGTAGAGCGCGCCGACGATGGAGCCGATGGACGTCCCCGTAACGAAGGAAAAGGAGAGCCCCGCCTCTGCGAACGCTTTGAGCGCGCCGAGGTGCGCCATGCCCTTTGCGCCGCCCGAACCGAGCGCCAAGCCGAGCTTTGCGGGCTCCCGTTTGGAAAACAGCGCCTTGAGTTTTGCAAGCAGTCCCATTGCGGTCTCTCCTTCTTTTTATTCAAATTCTATTTTACACGTTTTTTTGGAAAAAGTAAACTTTTTGGGACGTCTTTTAACTTTTTTGCACAATTTTGACCAAAGTTTTGCGCGTTTTTACGCCTGAACGGCGCACGGAAGTGCGGATTGAAGCATTTTTCACATACGCCGCACAATTCTTAACTTGACAAAACGGTAAAACCGCGCTATTATGGAAAAAAATACCTGCGGGGTAGCACATGAAATTCAAACAATTTTTTTCTCAGCCGCGCAACCTTGTTTTGCTCCTCTTTTGCTGCACCTGCCTCATCATCAACCTTGCGGGCATCGTTGTGAGCCATGTCAAATACGCGCACGGCATGATCGACGCCGCGCGGATCGCCTATGTTGACCGCCAAGGCATCTCGGCATGTTTCACCATCTTCCTCGTCTACATTGCAGAGTGGCTGCTGCGCTTCCGCCTGCCCGCCCTCTTGGAGGCGGGCGCGACGCTGCTCGCCTTTGCGGGGAATACCGTTGCGGGCGTATACGGCGTGTATGCCCTTGCGGCGTGGGATAAGATCCTGCACACCTACGCGGGGTTGCTTTTTTCCGCCATCGGCTGCTCGCTCGCGCTCGCGTTCACGAAGGGAAAATACACCAACGGGAAACGGGTGCTCGCCGCCGCCCTCTTCGGGCTGTTTTTCGCCCTTGCGGAGGGGTATCTTTGGGAGATCTTTGAGTTCACCGTAGACTCGCTCGATCCCACCTCCAACGCGCAGCGGTGGCAGGGCGATATTTTGGCAAGCTATCCGGACGGCACCTATCTCGTCGGCAGCCGACGCGGCTCGGCGATCGTGGATACCATGCTGGATATGACGGTCAACCTCGCGGGGGCGCTCCTCTTTCTTGTGCCCGCGCTCGTGCTCTTTCTCAAAAAGCCCGCCCTTGCCGATGCCTTCGCCGTGCGCTCTTTGCCCCTTCCCCGCTTTTTGCAGCAAAAACGCCCGCCCGAAGCGGCGGACGATACGGAAGACGCCGAGCAGCCGCCGCAAACGCGGGAAGAATGACGCCGCAAACGCGACGCGCGCCATAAAAACAGGGAAGCGGCACGCGGGGAACTTCCGCGTGCCGCAAACATTATTTTTTTATTTTCCGAACATGATGCGCTCGCTCGAGAGCATGCGCGCGATGAGCCAGATGAGCGCGCCCGCGTACAGGATATTCGCGCCCGCGGAGACGAGGCACCGCCACAGCACCATGTTCCCCGTGAGCACGCCCTGCATCGCCGAAACGGCGTTGAGCACGGGCACAGCCGTCACCCATCCGCCGATGCCGCCCACAAAGGCGGTGACGATGGAGAGCAGCATGATGAGGATCATGACGACGCTCGTATAGCCCGAAGCCTCCTTGACGGAGCGGGAGAGCGTGGAGACGACGGCGATCGCCGCAACGATGAGGGGCACGAAGGAGAAGATGAGCAAAAACAGCATCAGATAGCCCACCGCGCCGATGCCGAAGACGGCGGCTTCGATGGAGACGCCCATCAGCTTCGGCATGCTCAGCGCCACACCCAAAAAGCTCGAAGCCGCGCCGATGAGCGAGACGCACGCGAGCGGCAGCACCTTGCCGAGGGCGATATCCCACCGCTTGGCGCTCGTGACGAGGATGGTCGCAAGCGTGCCGCGCTCCTTCTCCCCCGCCACCGATTCGAGCGTGACGGACATACACGAGGAGAACACGAACACGACGATGAGGAAGGGCAG
>CALVLO010000035.1 GCA_944338265.1 uncultured Clostridia bacterium | reverse complement strand
CCCTCTTCCGCACGGCGCGCCCTCCTTTTCTTCCTTTTTGCAAATTATACCCCATTTTTCGCAAAAAGACAAGAAAAAAGCGGCGCCCGCGCGCCGCAAAAAACCTCAGTTGTGTTTTGTATGCGACCTGAACACGAGCGACGCGAGAAAGGAGAAGACGACCGCCGCGCTCACGCCTGCGCTCGCCGCCGCCAAGGGACCCGTGAGCGCCGCAAAGAGCCCCTCTTCCGCCCCCTTCATCGCCCCGCTCGCGAGAAGGTAGCCAAACCCCGAGATGGGCACCGTTGCGCCCGCGCCCGCCCATTCGACGACGGGCTGATACAGCCCGAGCGCCGTGAGCGCGATGCCCGCGAGCATGAAGATGACGAGGATCTTCCCCGCGGTGAGATCGGTAAAATTGATGACGAGCTGCGCCACCGCGCAGATGAGCCCGCCCACCGCAAACGCCTTAAAAAATGCAAACAGGATCTCCAATGCTTCCATATATCACTCCTTGCGCTCACCGTTCCAGCGTCACCGCATGTGCGATGCAGGGGATGGACTCCCCCTGCCCCGAAGAGACGGTGGAAAGCAGCGCGCCCGTCGCCACAAAGAGCACCCGCTTGAGGGCGCCGCTCATGAGTTTGCTGTAAAGGTAGGAATTGAGCACGACCGCCGAACAGCCCGCGCCGCTCCCGCCCTGAAATTCATCTTCGAGGACGTTGTACACGATCTCGCCGCAATCCACATGGTTTTCGGCGATGTCCAGCCCCTTCTCCCAAGTGAGGTCTTTGAGGATGCGGCTGCCCAGCGCGCCGAGATCGCCCGTGACGATGAGATCGTATGCCTCCGGTTCCTCCCCCGTCGTGCGGAAGTGCGTGAGGATGGTATCCGCCGCGGCGGGCGCCATGGCGGCGCCCATGTTGTTGACGTCGGTCACGCCGAAATCCACCACCTTGCCGAAGGTCGCCGCCGTGACCGCAACGCCTTCGCCGCGCGCCGCCACGAGCGACGCCCCTGCCCCCGTGACCGTCCACTGCGACTGCGGCGGGCGGGTGGTGCCGAGCTCGAGCGGATAGCGGTACTGCCGTTCGGCGGAGGCAAAGTGGCTGCCCGTTGCCGCGACGATGTGCCTGCAATAGCCCGCATCGACGAACGCTGCCGCGAGCGCGAGGCTCTCTGCCATCGTAGAGCACGCCCCGTACACGCCCAAGAAGGGCACGGAAAAATCGCGGGCGGCAAAACTTGCAGAGATGATCTGATTGAGCAGATCGCCCGAGACGATCATATCGACGTCTTCGCGGCGGAGCCCCGCGTTGGAGATCGCCCCGTCGATGACGTGCGAGAGCATTTTGCACTCCGCCTTTTCGTAGGTGCTCTCGCCGAACATATCGTCGGAGAGCGCCGTCTCGACGTACCGCCCCACAATGCCCTCGCACTCCTTTGTGCCTGCGATGGTGCTCACCGCCGTGATGCGCGGCTTGCGCCTGAATATGACCGTCTGCCCCTTCATCGCATGCAGTTTGCGCAGCGAAAAAAAAGTTATGCCTAACGGAAAGCCCCCTCGGACATGGCGGCGCGGCGGAAGGGAGACCTCGGACATGGTACCCGCAAAAAAATACGGGCTTCGGGAAATTCCCGAAGCCCTTTGCCGCGCACGCGGGCGCGGATCAGTAGGTATATGCCGCGAGCAGATCGTAGAGCGTGGCGTAAAATTCGCCGAGGTATTCGCGGGCGAGCGTATCGGCGGCGTAAGCCGCAAGGCGCGCCTCGGCATCCTCCGTCGCCTGCATGTAGTAGGCGCGCACCACCAAAAACCGCTGCGACGGCGCGAGGTTATAATTGGGGTTTTCCGGATAACGGTAGGGTCCGTTCTCATCCCCCTCCGAGCCGAGCGCCTCGTAGGCGAGCTGATAGTCGAGATCGTCCTTCACGGCTTGGATCTTTGCCTCCGCCTCTGCATCGAGGCGCGCCTGCGTGAGCGCGTAAAAGGTATTGCGCGCCATGTTGTTGGAGACGAGGATGGAAAAATACTCCTCCTTCTCCTTTTGCGCAGACGCAAGGATCTCGTTCTTTTTTTGCTGCGCCTCGCGCACCATTGCCATCTGCACGGCGTTGAGATCGCTGTATTCGGGATCGCTCAGATCGATGATATCGATGGTCACAGCCGTTCCTCCCTTCTCACACAGAGCGAGACTGCCCGCACATACGCATCCTCCTCCGAGGAGGAAATATGCAGGCGGATGCACTCGCCGCGCACGGCGGCGGGCAGCGCGATGCGCACGTTTGCCCGCCCCGCTGCCTCCGTTTCGCCCTCTTCGCCCGCCGCGCGGATGTGAAACGTTCCGCCGCCCTCGACGACGATCGCCTCCAGCCGCTTTTCCCCCTCGTAGAGGTCGGCAAGCGAGAGGGTGAGTGCAAGCTCGCACCGCCCGCCCTGCGGAAGCCCCTGCCCGCCGAGCGCGTAGACGTTGCCCTCCCGCAGGAGATATGCGCCCTCCCCCGCCGAGAGGCGGGAAAAGCTGTTGCAGAGATACCGCCCACGCCTGACGGAAGGATCGTAGGCATAGAGCGCCGCCCCGCCGCCCCGCTTGGTGACGGCGGCATACAGCGTGCTCCCCTTCACGCTCACGCGCACGGGCTGCGAGAGATCGATCTCCTCGTCCGCCGCGCCCTCCGCGCGTTCCACGCCGCTGCCATCGAAGACGCAGAGCCCGCGCTCGCTGAAAAAGTAGCCGTCGCCGCAGCACACCGCCGCCGTATGGGGCAGGATCTTCCCGCAGTGACAGGCGAGGTCGGTGAGGCGGAAGTTGTACACGTCGGCATAGGCGGTGAGCACGGTGACGCCGTATTCGCGCAGGAAGCACAGCTTCTCGTGCACGGCAAACGCGCCCACGACCTTGCCGCCCCGCGCCGAGAGCGTAAAGCTGCTCATGCCCTGCTCCGCCTCGTCCGCCGCCCAACCCTCGCCCGCGTAATCGCCGAGCGCGGAAAAGCGCACCTTGCGCCCGTTCGGCGCGAACAGCCGCTCGTGATAGGCGACGACGGCGCAGTCGGTGAGCAGCCCGCAGGAGACGACGCCCTCCGCAGAGAGCGTATGCGCCTGCACGATGCCGTTGCCGCACGCATACATGTGCTCCACGCCCTCGCTATCCTCCGCCGCCCATAAGAACTCCGCTCCGACGGGCACGGCGCTTTGGGCGGGCGTATCGAGATAGTTCACCTCCCCCGCATCGGGGCGGTAGGCGGCAAGGTGCCCGCCCGCGCCGAAGAGATCGCTCGTCCCCGCAAGCGGCGTGTAGGCAAAGCTCTCGCCCTCGGCGCACACGAGCGCATCCCCCGCTTCGCGGAAATGGGTGAGCGTACAGGAGAGCACCCTGCCGCCGCGGCGGAGCTCTTTGACGGGCAGCCGAAGGACGCGGCGGGAAGAGGCGGGCGTATTCATGCCCACCTCCGCGACCGCGCGGCGCACAGCTTTTTGCGGAACACGCCCGCCGCGCGCAGCGCCTCGCGGAACTTGCCTTCCCACACCTCGGATTCGGCGTACCTGCCCGCGGTGAGCAGGAACTCCGCGCAGACGCCCATCGAGAGCAGCCGCGCCGAGACGCGCGCGGGGAAGGCGACGGCATCATCGAGCTCCGCCGCCTGCGGCGCGTAGGTGTATTCGATCTCTACAAGATCTGTGGCGGCGGGGATCTCCACATGCGCCGCGGCGAGGGTGAAGGCGAGCCGTCTGCCGTTTGTATCCGTTATTTCGATCACGTCGACGGGCTGTTCGGGGAAGGCGGCATACTGCACCCGCCCCGCGACCGCGCTGAGCCGATCCTTCCGCCGGAGCGGACAATAATCGAGCGCGACCTCGCTCTCCACGAGCCGATAGCAGCGCAGAAGCGCGCGCACGCCCTCGGAGGGCTCCCCCTCGGACGCCGCGAGTGCGGCGAGTTCTGCCGATAGATCTTCCCGCGCCATGTTTTCCGCCGCGAGTGCGAGCACATCCGAAACGAGCATTGCGCGATCCCTCCTTACTTTTCGGTGATCCCCGTGAGCATCGCCTGCCCGCAGGGGCGGCAGCAGATGAGCTCCGCATACTTGACGAGCGTTGCCGAATAGCACGCCTTGGACGCGACCTGACGGAGCACCCTGCCGCCCTCGCCCTCGAGCCACTGCCAATCGCAGAGCTGATGCAAACAGAAGTCATCGGTATTGAGGAGATACATCGTGCCCTCGGGGCAGAAGCGGTCTGCAACGACGGGGATGCCGTTGTAGGAGAGCGCCTGAAATCCGCCCTGAAGCTCCACGGGCGTGAGCGAGCGCTTATCGGCGAGCAGCTCGAAGAGTGCGCGCCGCACGCCCCATGAGCAGACGATGAAGTTGACCCTGCCGCCGCCGTTCGCCTCCACCATATCGAGCGCCTTCTGGATGGTGTTCTCGGTGAGCGTCGTCACATTGCTCACGGTATGCGGTTTGAGCCAGCCGTTGGTGGCGCGGTCGAGCCCGTAGAGCGTTGTAGAATTGGAGAAGATCGCCCCGAGCCCCGTGAGTTCGAGCCCCTTCGAGCCCTGCACATACAGCTTGCAGTCATCAAACGCCGCCGCAGAGCCCGAGAGCGTGATCTGCTTCTTCTCCCTGTCCACGCCCGTGACGACGCGGTCGAAGGCGATGGTGGAGCCGCTCGCGTTGACGACATCGAGCACCTGCCCCACGGCGAGATTGCGCACGCTGTCTACCGTGTACACCCCGTCTGCCGCTTCGCTGACGGTGGCAAGCAAGCCGGAGCCGTCGCCGAAGAGCATTCTGCCGAGGTTGAAGGAGGCGCTCCGCACGAGCCCCTCCATTTCGGTAGAGAGCAGATCGACAAAGGCGCCCTCGCTCGACTGCGCGGCGCGCAGCGCCTTATCCGAGATCTCCACCGTGCCGTAGAGGTTTTTGAGGGTGGCGGTGAGCTGTGCATAGCCGCCGCTGCCTGCGGAGGGCAGCGTGCCATCCTCCTCGCCCGCGCCCACGCCGCCGCGCAGCCCGCACACGACGGGGCGCTTTACATCCTTGCCCCACACATCCGAAGTCGTGCGGCGGATGGCTGCAAGCAGCGGGTTTGCAGAGAGGTTGAGCTGTTCGGCGACGGCATCGAGATAGTAGCTCTTGAGGACGCCGTCTGCATTTTGTGTCGTTACCATAAAGTTCTCTCCTTATCTATGATTTGTGATTGCGCAGGTAGCCGAGGGCGAGCGTGCCTGCCTCGCCGATCGACGAGATGCGGCGGGCGGGCGCACGCACGGGCGCGCCCCCGCCCGCCATCAGCGGCACGCCGCGGAGCGACTCGAGATAGTCCCCCACGATGCGCTTGCGCACCGCCTCGTTTTGGACGGCTGCCGCATAGAGCGCCTCGCCGTCCTCTGCCCCGCCGCCCTCCTGCGGCGCTTGGGGGGCGGATGCCTCCCCGCCCGTGCGGGCTGCCTCTTCGAGCGCCTTTAAGCGTTGACTGCGACGGGTAAATTCCGCCTCGAGCTCCCGATAGGCGCGCATGAGGGCTTCCGCATCCTTAAATTTCCCCAGGGCGGACGCGCCCGCCGCGGGATCTAATACGTTGTTCTCCTCTTGCTCTTTCATTGCTCCCTCCCCTCCATTTTTTTGCGGTGGGAGGCGATGTGGCGCTCCACGCGCTCCCGTACCGCTGCATGTTCTTCCCCGCCCGAAAGCAGGGCGCGGATGTGTTCGGCGATGTGCAACGCATGATCGTCGTACTCCGCCGCTTCCACCTCCGCCTGCGCCAGCAGGACATTTTCCCGCTCCGCCTTTTTTAAGTGCAGATGCGAAATATCCCGCGCGTTCCCGAAGGAGCCGTACCCGAGCGCTTCCAACACGCGCGAGCGCGCCTCATCCGAGAGCTTTCCGTCCTCCCCCGTGAGCAGCCCGAGCGAGAAGAGCTGCAAGATCTCCTCCCGCCGCTCCGCCGCCGTGCGTTCGTACCCCGGCAAAAACTCGATGTCGTCTGCCGAGATATCGCTCGCCGCAAAGGAGACGAACTCCGCTTCCCCGCCCACGCCCGTCATGCGGAGGATGCGCCGTTCGCCCGCGAACTGACGGTAGAGATGCAGGATCTGTTTCCCCGCCTCTCTGACCGCCCGTTCCACGCTCTCCACGCTCATCTGCATGCGGGTGGTATCCTGATCGATGAGGAGCTGCAAGCCGACTGCCGAGGTGACGTTGGTCGGGTTCGCCGAATTGCGCGAGACCTCGCTCATGCCCGAAACGAGCACGAACTCATTCTCGATGCGCTCTTCCTCCATCTCAAACTCGCTCGGAAGCGTCCCGCAGGGGAGGAACTCCGGCTTTGCCGCGCCTTGGCGGTAGACGAGCACTTTCCCGGGATAGAGCCCCTCCTCCGCCAATTCCTCGGCATCCACCGAGCCATCCTCCACCGCGATGACCCCCATCGTCAGGCGGTTCAAAAACTCGTGCTTGCGGTTGCGGACTGCATTGTACGCGCGCTGGAGCGGGATCATCCTGTCCACCACGCACGTCCCGAAGAACGCGCCCGCAAGCGGGATGCACGCCTGCCGCACAAAGGGCAGCGTGCGCTCGCCGCGGTCGCCGTTCTCGTAGGGCAGATCGCCCTCGAAGAGCAGCTTCCCCGCCGCCACGATCTCTAACCGACCGCGCGGAAATTGCTCGCACGGGCGGGTATAGCGCTCTATGAGGATGGCGGCATCCTCCAACGCGGGGCGCGCGCCCCCTTCGTAGGGGCGCTTCCAGCCCCCTGCCGCCGAATAGGGCACGAAGGCGAAATCTTCCACCTTGCTCCCCGCGACCTCCACGCCGAACCGCTCGAAGATCTCTTGGGCGGAGACGGCTTTGGCGTGGATGATGCTCGCGACCTCCTCCATGCTCTCGGCGGCGATGTTATCGGGATAGACCTCGAAGGGCGAGAGCGCGACGACGTTCGCATCCCCCTCGCGGACGGGGTGACCCGTCTCGTCCGTCCCGATGACGTTCCCCTCCGAAAAATTCCAGACGATCTTGTAAAACGCCGTGCCGCACGTCTCCGACCACTGCGTCGCGCGGGAGATGACGCCGTCGAGATCGATGCGCCCCTTCACCGAGCGCAAAATATTGGAGCACAGCCGCGCGGTGCGCATGTCGTCATCCGAATCGGAGAATGCACGCACCTCCAGCGCGGGGCGCACCTTGGCGAGCCGCGCGAGGCGCGTTTCGATGGCGGGCGCAATGTGATTGAATACCTTGCGCGACTGCCAATAGAACGCCGCATCCTCCGCCGCGAGCTCCCCCGTGCCGTCGATATCGCAGTACTGATCTCCCGCAATAAAATTCATGTTGAGCTGCCAGCCGCGCTCAAGATTTTTGCGTGCCTCCCGCCGCGCCGCAAAGTCCTCTTCCACTTCCCGTGCGAGCGCCGCGCGGCGGCGCTCTTCCCTTCTTGCTTCCTGCTGCGTCATACTTCCTCCTGCGCGCCCTCTTTGCTCAGTTCGCGGAGGAGGCGCGCACGCTCCGCCATGAGTTGTTCATCGGAGAGCGAAGCGACGTCTTCCTCCTCCATGAGGAACTTCACCGCCCTCAGATCGGGCGGGACGTCCTTCTTCGTCTCCTTGCGCTTGACGAGTTTGAGCTCGCCATCCTCCATGCCGTACTCCTCCGTCACCTCCTCCATCGAAAAGCCGAGCGCAACTTTGAGCACGGCGCCGCGTATCCTCTCGTCCTGCATATTCCCCCCGTCATACCTGCCACATGGCAGTTTTTCTTTGCCCGCACCGCGGACATGGGTGCCCCTAATTTGATCTCGGCGTGGCGCGCCGTGCCGCGCGGAGTTTGCGGATGCGCCGCTCCTTATCGCGGGCGATCTCCCCCTTTTCCGCCGCACGCACGGCGGGCTTGGGGCGGCTCATCAGAAAGTAGCGCAGCTCGTCCATAGCGTGATCGTCCCGCTTGACGGGGCTCTCGCCGCTCCCCCAAAAATAGCTCTTGAACTCGCGGATCATATTCACGCAGCCCGAAAAAATGTACAGATCGGGCAGCCCGTTTTGATGATCGAGATAGAGCTTGACGCGCTCGACGCCCGCGAACACATCCTTATCGACGCGGGTATCCGCGAGGATGCCCTGCTCATAGAAGAGCTCCGCCACCGACTTGGACGCGGCGAGCGTTCTGCAGCCCGCGGCGGAATCGATGAGCGCCGCATATCGCCCGCCGCTCTCCTGCTTCCAGCCGAGCTTTTCGCAGACGGCGCGGATGGCGCGGGCGTGGAAGTTGACATCCTGCCCCGCCGCATAGTGCTCCGCCACCACATACACGTTGCCATCGTAATCCACCGCATACCAATGCGCCGAGAGCGGGTTTTTCAGCCCGGGGTCGATGGAGATGGTCTCCTGCCAGGAAGGCGGGATGGCAAAGGGCTCGATGACGTGCACGCGCTCATCAAACTCGGGATAGACGAGCCCCTCCCGCGCGGCGAAGCGCCCGTAGCGGCGGGATTGCAGCGTCGCCTCGTCCATCGAGCGGGAGAGCGCTTCGATCTCCCCTTTGGGGAGGAAGGGATTATCCGCCCACTCCATGAACTCGTACCAGATCTCGGGATCGCCGCTGCGGTTGAGATAGATCTCTTCGTAGGCGAACGTAAGCCCCTTTAAGGGGGTCATCGTGCCGAAGATCTCGCCGCGCTTATCGAGCACGCGCATGCGGCACTCCTCGTAGATCTCGCGCGGGGGCTCTTCGTCGAACCACACGAAGTCCAAAGAGCTCCCCTGAAAGCGCTCTCTGCCCTGATCGCAGCTCTTGAAGCCGATGACGCTCGTCCCGCCGAAGGCGTTTTTGACGACGATCTGATCGACGACGCCCGCGGCGGGATTATCCTTCCTGCCGCTCACCATCACGACATCTGCGATCTGATCGGGGCGGAGGTAGTGCAAGATCTTTTTCTGCGCCACGTCCCGCTGCACCTGCTGCGTGAGCGAGACCACCCAGCCGAACACGTTCGGCTTGTTCTTTTTATAGGGATGCACCCCGCGGGCGAGCCAGACCGCCTCCACCGCGCCGCACTCCGTCTTGCCCGAGCGGTTGCCGCCGAACACCCAGCGGTTGCGCTTCGGGCACTTGTGGAAAGCGATCTGCTTTTTGTGCTTTTTCCGCCCTCTGTTGTAGCGTGCGAGCGCATCTGCATCCCGCCGCCGCGCGAGCTCCCGCTCCACCGCCCGCAGTCGGAAGATCGCCACCGCATTCTGCCTATCTTCGCCCATATTCGTCAAAATCGCCCCGTTCGCGCCCGCAGGCGCCGCGCTATAATGGCGCGTATGAAAGTATTTTTTCTCTCCCTGTGCCTGATCATGGCGCTCGCCCTGCCCGCGCCCCTCTCTGCCCGCGCCGACGAGGCGGGCTACGCCGTTGCGCCCACGGAGGACGTCTGGTTCTACGCCGCCGAAAACGAAGACAGCCGCCTGTTTTTGCTGCCCGCCACCTACTATGTGCGCGTTTTAGAGAAGGGCGAGGTGTACAGCACGGTGGAATACCTCACCGACGACGCCCCCTACAAAAAGCTCCTCGGCTACTGCCGCACCGAGCAGCTCCTCCCCGTTGCATTTGTTCCCGCGCGGCCCTATCTGCGCAAGCAGGTGACGCTCTCCTACACCCTGCCCGATGCGGGCGGGCTCGGCGATACCGCCTTTTCCAGCGTGGAGCGCACCTTCGTCTACTACGGCGAACGCACCGAGGGCGGGCAGCTCTATTTTTATGTGTACGACGGCGAGACCTTCGGCTATGTGCCCGCATCGGAGCCCGTAGACTTTGAGCGCAACGAGGACTATCTCGCCGCGCTGGCGGGTGAGGGCGGCGAGACAGCAGCCCCCGCACCCGAGGAGTCGCCTTCGGAGAGCGTCGTGCCCATCGTCGTCATCTGCCTCATCTGCGCGGCGACCGTCGTGATCGCCGTGCTCGTCCTGCGCGGCAAGCGCCCCGCCTCGCACTCCTCCGATTTCTGAATGCGGAAGGCGATCTCCCGCTTGCTGCGGTGGGGCACGAGCGCCTTCTCCCGCCCCGCGGAGAGCGCCGCAAGCGCCCGCAGGAAGGGCGAAAAGCTGCCAAACGCCCGCAGGAACGCCGCCTCCGTCCAGCCGCGCAGGCAAAACTGCGACGCCATTTTGCGCAGCAGCGCCGCCTGACGGCGGAAATAGTGGCGCTCCGAACACGCCATCGTCATCCCCGCATACGCCTCGCGCAATACCCGCTTGCGGCGGAAGTACTTGTATTCGAGCAAAAACCGCTCCTCGCGCGAGCACGCCCCCACCGCCACCTCCGCATCCTCCAACAGTGCAAGAAGGCGGCTCTTGACGGCGAGCTCCTCCGCGATCTTCTCCGCAAGCGCGAGCGCGCTCTCCCCGCCGCGGAAGGAAAGGTACGCCTTGTTCTCCGCCCCGATGCCCACCGCCTCCGCAAGCGCGGCAAGGTGCGGATAGGCATATAAGATCACCTTTACATAGTCATATTCCATTTGCTCCCTCCCTGCGCCTCCGCAAAGCGCATTGCAAATCCGAACGTATGTTTGCATTTTTATCTTATCATTGAAATATGACAGACGGCTGCCTATATGCCAAAAAAATTGAAAATTTTTGCATCCCCCCGCGATGCGGATGGGATGTGGACGGCGGGCACTCCCCTGCATTGCGCGCGCCGGACTGCCGCGGAGACGATTTTTGCGCATCTTTGCGGATTTTTTGTGGTAAGGCAATTGAAATTTTTGTGCGCGCGTGTTATAATAGGGATATGATAGTACGAAAGACAGCTTGCGCCGCGCTTGCCGCCCTGCTTGCATTGGGCATCGGCTGCGCCGCGCTTCCGCCCCGTGAAGACGCCGCCGCGGCAGAAACCTCCGCCGCGCGCACAACTTCCACCCAACTGACAACGCAAAACGCCTCACTCTTCCTCCCCGAACGCTACGAGGAGTATTTACCGCTTGAAAAACCTTCTTCGATCGCAATGTGCGAAAACTTTGTCGCCATTGCCGATGGCACAACGCTCTATCTCTATGAGCGCGCAACGGGCGAATACACTGCATATACGCCCACGCAGGGCATAGCATCCCCCGCCCCCGATATCGGCACGATCAACTTCTCCGATGACGAGACGCTCTACTTCTCCGTGCAGGGCAGCCTCTACCGCTACGATTTTTCCACCCAAACCGCTACGGCGCTTACCGCCATCTCTTGCAGCACATTCCTGATCGAAGGCGGCTATCTCTATACGGGCGTCATCGATAACGACGTCCTCTATTTGCGCCGCTACCCGATGAACAATCTCGTTTCGACCGCGCAGGAAGAACTCGCCTCCTACAACCAATATGCGGGAAGCGTCTATATGGCGTATGCGCAGGGCACGCTCTACTATGTGACGCACAACACGACGCTGTACACCTACGATACCGTCGGCGGAACGGGTCCGACGGGCGCGCCGCTCGATGCGGTTTCCCGCCCTGTAAACGGGCTGAGCAGCATTGCCTGTTTTAACGGGGCGATCTATTTCTCCGTCGACAAAGCCACGCCGGACAGCGCATACCAAAACGGCTTATACCGCTACACCTCCGCAGGAGGCGCGGAGAAGGTTGACCAAAGCGGCG
>CALVLO010000034.1 GCA_944338265.1 uncultured Clostridia bacterium | reverse complement strand
GGTTCGCCCTTCACGGCGCACACCACCAACCCCGTGCCCGTGGTGCTGATCTCCGCCGACGAGAAGTACAGAAACGTGACGCTGAGAACGGACGGCATTCTCGCCGATCTCGCGCCCACGCTTCTGGAAGTGATGGGACTGCCCGTCCCGCCCGAAATGACGGGGAAGAGCCTGATCGTGCACGCTCACGCAAAGGCGTAATGAAGCTCCGTGATAGAGAAAAAGATATAACACAGGCGTTCACGCATTATCGCGTGAACGCCTGTACTTTTTATTGATAAGAAGAAAGACGGCGCGGGGCCGTCTTTCTTTTATTTATGCAGATTTTTTGAAGACGAGGCGGGGCTTATCGCCCTTGGTGACGCAATCGCGCGTAATGATCACCTCTTCCACGTTCTTTTGCGAGGGAATATCGTACATGACATCCGTCATCAGCCCTTCGATGATCGTCCGCAGCCCGCGCGCGCCCGTCTTTAAGCGGATGGCGGTATTGGCGATCTCACGCACGGCGCCATCCTCCACGGTGAGTTTGACGCCATCCAGCCCCACAAGCTTTTGATACTGTTTGATGATGGCGTTCTTGGGCTTGGTGAGAATGGAGACGAGGGCGTTTTCATCGAGCGGCTGCAACGAAACGACAATGGGAATGCGCCCGACAAACTCGGGGATGAGCCCGAATTTGGTAAGATCCTGCGGCTTGACATCATCCAAAAGCGAGTAATCCACTTCGTGCTCGCCGAGGCGCACTTTGCCGCCGAAGCCGAGCCCGGAATCATCCTTTCTCGCGCCGACGATCTTATCCAGCCCGACGAACGCGCCGCCGCAGATGAAGAGGATATTCGTCGTATCGATGCGCATGCAATCCTGCTGCGGGTGCTTTCTGCCGCCCTGCGGCGGGACGTTGGCGACCGTGCTCTCGATAATTTTCAAAAGCGCCTGCTGCACGCCCTCACCCGAGACATCACGCGTGATGGAGACGTTCTCCCCCTTGCGGGCGATCTTATCGATCTCATCGATATAGATGATGCCGCGCTGGGCGCGCTCGATATCGTAATCGGCGTTCTGGATGAGTTTGAGGAGGATGTTCTCCACGTCCTCACCGACGTACCCCGCTTCGGTGAGCGTGGTCGCATCGCTCGTGGCAAAGGGCACGTTGAGGATGCGCGCGAGGGTGCGGGCAAGCAGCGTTTTGCCGCTCCCCGTGGGGCCTAAGAGCAAAATATTGCTCTTTTCGATCTCCACGCCGTCTTCATCCTTCTTACCTGCGAGCATGGAATTGATGCGCTTGTAGTGGTTGTACACCGCCACGGAGAGGACGCGCTTTGCCTTATCCTGCCCGACGATATACTCATCGAGCTCCGCCTTGATCTCGGCGGGCTTTTTGAGTTCCACCGCTTCGGCGGCGGTGTTGGAGGGCATCTTTGCCATCATATCGCGGCAAAGTTCCACGCACTCATCGCAGATGAACACCCCGTCGGGCCCCGCAATGAGCTTTTTGACTTTGGAACGCTCCTTGCCGCAGAAGGAACAGTTCTGTTCGTATTTTGCCATATAAACTCCTCAAAAAAGTTCACAGATTTCTTTTCGGACTGACGCCGTCGCGGCGGAGTGCAGTGTGCGACCGTTCGGATGATCCGAACGGTGCGCCTGAAACGCTCGCCGCGCCTCTTCGCAAAAAATCTTTCATTGAAATCTTTTTTGCGAGCTGCTGCGGTACGATCATATCGTGAGTTTTAGGAAATCCCAATGTTCGCCTACGGCTCTGCATTTGGTTTTCCTCGGTGGCGCGCAGATGGAAACATTTTAGCGCGCCATCTCGCTTTTCCGCTCAGCTCGAAAGAAAACGTGTGAACGCGCCTCAGCGCTTTTCGTACACTCTGTCGATGAGCCCGTAAGCGAGCGCCTCGTCGGCGGTAAGGTAGTTGTCGCGATCGGTATCGCGCTCCACCACGTCGACGGGCTTGCCCGTGTTCTCGGCGAGGATCTTATTCATCTTCGCCTTGATGCGCAAAATGTGCTCGGCTTGGATCTTGATATCGCTTGCCTGACCCTGCGCGCCGCCGAGGGGCTGATGGATCATGATCTCGCTGTTTTTGAGGGCGAAGCGCTTGCCCTTCGCGCCCGCAGCGAGAAGGAAGGCGCCCATCGACGCGGCAAGCCCGATGCAGATGGTGGAAACGTCGCACTTGACGTAGTTCATCGTATCGTAGATCGCCATGCCTGCCGAAACGGAGCCGCCCGGACTGTTGATATACAGGCTGATATCCTTAGTCGGATCCTTTCCCTCGAGGTAGATGAGCTGTGCCACGACGGTATTGGCGACGGCATCGTCGATCTCGCCGCTCAAAAAGACGATCCGATCCTCCAAGAGGCGGGAATAGAGGTCGTAGCTCCGCTCCCCGCCCGAGGTACGCTCGACGACATAGGGAATGAGCACGTTTTTCGTATTTTCCATGCGCTTACTTTTCCTCCGGCTTTGCCGTTACCATCTCGTTGTTCGCCTGAAGATAGTCGAACAGCTTGGTCACTTTGATATCCCCTTCGATATACTCGAATTGGCGGGGATCCATCGTCTTTTTATACTCCGCCGCCTCTTTGCCGACGCTTGCAGCCTGCTCGGCGATCTTCGCCTCGACCTCTTCGGACGAAGCTTCGATCTTAAGCTCTTTGATGAGCTTTTCGACGATGAGCTGGTGCAGCACGGTGCGGCGCGCCTCTTCCTCGAAGTTCTTCTTATACTCTTCGCGCGTCTGCCCGATATATTTGAGATAATCATCGAGCTTGATGCCCTGATACATGAGGCTGTACTCCATGCGCTGCATGGAATATTCCTCCTGCTTTTCGATCATCGCATCGGGGATCTCCGCCTTGGCGCCCTTGGCGATCTCGGTGATGATGGCGTTCTCCGTCTCGTTGAGGGAACGGGAAGCGGCGCTTTTTTCGAGGCGCTCGCGCACCTTGGCGCGGAAGGCATCGATGCTGTCGCTCCCCACCTTCTTGGCAAACTCCTCGTTAAGCTCGGGGAGCACCTTGCCCGTGATCTTGTGGAGGGTGACGGTGAACACGGCGGGCTTGCCTTTGAGCTCCTCCGCCTGATAGTCCTCGGGGAAGGTGACGTTGACATCCTTCGTCTCGCCGACGTTCATGCCTGCGACCTGATCTTCGAACCCGGGGATGAACTGCCCTGCACCGAGCGTGAGGTCATACCCCTGCGCGCTGCCGCCATCGAAGGGCTTGCCATCCAGCTTGCCTTCGAAGTCGATATTGACGGTATCGCCCTTCTGTGCGGGGCGGTCGGTGACCTCCACATGCTCGGCGAGACGCTCGCGCGTGGCGTCGATCTCCTTCTCGACGTCGGCATCCGTCACATTATACTCAAATTTCTCGATCTTTATACCCGTGTACTTTTCGATCTCCACATCGGGCTTGACGGGCGTCGTTGCGGTGAGCACGACCTTCTTTTCGGAGATCTCCTCCACCGAGAGGGCGGGATCGCCCACGGGCGTGAAGGCATCCTTCTCCTTCTCGAGCACGGCGGGATAGTGCTCTGCAAACAGATCGTTGAGCGCATCTTCGTAGAAGAGCCCCTTGCCGTAATACATTTCGAGCACATGCTTGGGCGCCTTGCCCTTGCGGAAGCCGTTGACCGCAAACTTTTTGCGGTTTTCGAGGTATGCCTTGTCGTTCGCGGCAGCCCACTCCTCTGCCGAGAAGGTGAACGCGATCTTGACGGTGCTCTTTTCTGCGGGTGTTACTTTGTAGTTCATGATGATTTCTCCGATTACCTTGTGAGATTTTCTTTCAGACGCGACTATTTTACCATATCGGCGCAAGAAAGAAAAGCATTTTTCATTTACATTTTGCCTTTTTTCGGGTATAATGAAGCGAAAAGGAGATGCAAAATGCCGCAGGATGCTTTTACCCTCCGCCTTGCGGCGAGGGAACTCGACGCCGCGCTCCGCGGCGGGCGCGTGAACAAGATCAATCAGCCCGAGCGCGAGGAGCTTTCCCTCGTAATATACACGGGAACGCGCACCGTTAAACTCACGCTGAACGCAAACGCCTCCGACTGCGGCGTCTATTTTACCGAGGATGACAGGGAAAACCCCCTCGTCGCGCCCAATTTTTGCATGCTGCTGCGAAAGTATTTGCAGGGCGCGCAGATCCTCTCTGTGGAGCAGGTGAACTTTGAGCGCATCCTCGCGCTCCGCTTTGCCTGCGTCTCCGATTTCTCCTCCGCCGAGCGCACCCTGTACGCCGAGATCATGGGAAAATACTCCAACCTGCTCCTCACCGAAAACGGCGTGATCTTGGGCGCGCTCAAAACGACTTCTGCCGACGAGGCGACAAAGCGGCTCATCTTCGCGGGTGCGAAGTACGTTTTGCCCGCCCCGCAGGAAAAGGCAGATCCTTCCGATCCGGCGCAGCTTGCCGCCGTCTGCCGCGAGGCTTCGGGCGATTTGGAGCACTTCCTCTTTACGCGGGTGGCGGGGCTCGCCCCCTGCACGGCGCGCATGATCGCCCAAGGCTATGCGGGCGGCGACCTTGCAGGCTATGTGCATGGCTATATCTTCTCGGACGAGGTATCCCCCTGCGTGTTGGAACGGGACGGGAGCGTCGTCGATTTTTACGCGCGGGCGGTGCAGGGTGCAAAAAGATTTGAGACGCTCTCCGCCGCCGAGGCATATTTTTACACAAAAAAACGCGCCCAAAAGCGCTTGGAGGGCGCGCGCAGAAAGCTCACCGCCGCCGTCTCCGCCGCGATAAAAAAACAGGAAAAACGGCTCGCGCAGATCCTCGAAAAACAGCAGGAAGCTGCCGCCTGCGAGACGGTGCGCATCAAGGGCGAACTCCTCACCGCCAACCTCTATACCCTCTCGCGCGGCATGAAGGCGTGCGAACTCATCAACTTTTACGACGAGGCGGGCGGCACGATGAAAATTGCGCTCGATCCCACCCTCACCCCCGCGCAGAATGCGCAGGCGTACTTCAAAAAATACCGCAAACAAAAGCGCACCTTAGAGGCGCTCGCCCCGCAGGAGAAGGAGACGCGGGCAGAACTTGCATATCTCGGAAGTCTGCTCCCCTTCCTCGCCGGCGCGGAAAACGAGGAAGACCTTGCCGCCGCGGAGGAAGAACTCACAGGCGCGGGCCTTGTAAAGGCGCCGCAGGAACGAACGAAAAAGAAGCGCCCGGAGCTCCCATTCCGCATGTACGAGAGGGAGGGATTCCGCATCCTTGCAGGAAGGAGCAACGTGCAAAACGACCGCCTTGTGCGCGGAAGCGCGCCGGACGATATTTGGCTGCACGCGCGGGGGCTGCACTCCTGCCACGTCGTGATCAAGTCGGACGGAAAGCCCGTCCCCGAAGACGTGCTCGCCTTTGCCGCGGGCGTCTGCGCGAAGTATTCCGCGGGCAGAGGGGAAAAGATCCCCGTAGACTTCTGCCCCGTCCGCCGCGTCAAGAAGCCCGCAAAGAGCAAACCGGGGTTTGTAACATACAGCGATTTTAAGACGATTTTGGGCGATCCGTCCTTGGCGGACTGAGCAAAACGGGCACACCATGCCCGCAGGGAAGATCGCGGACATGCCCTGCCGAAAATGTTCTTTTCCCGCCCTATCTCGGACATGCCCCCATGAAAAATGATAAAGCGCGCCGCAGACGATGTCTGCGGCGCGCGGGTCATGATCAGGTTACTTTTTGCAGCCCTTGCCCTGCGGGTAGAGCGGCAGCTCAAAAAAGCCAGAGCAGACTTCCTGCGAATATTCCTGTGCGGGCGGGATGGCGCAATAGCCATACGAAGGGACGAGAAGCTCCACCTGCATCGCCACTTTGAGGATGCAGGTGACGCACGCACTGACGGTGAAGGAGTTATCCGCCTCGTTGAACGTGCCTTCGGGCGAGACGCAGCTCGCCACCGCCGTGACGGTATAGGGCATGACGGATGCGGGCGGCACATACATGAGGACATCTTCGTTAAGCGTGATGGTACTCGTCGCCTTGCCCTCTCGGCCTGCGGCGTCGGTATAGACGACCTCGACGGGCAGCGTGATGCTCGCCTGCACACGCGCACAGCACGAATCGGGCTGACGCTCGACGGAAAGCCCCGAAACGGTGCCCGTTCCCGTAAGCGAACGGGCGCTCACAAAGGTGAGCGGGTATGTAGGATCCGCAGGCGTGGGATCGGTGAGCGCGAGCGTATAATTTTCGAGGCGGGTCTGGATGATGCCCGCATCAAAGATCTTCTCGGCTTGGATGCACACCTTCTCGCACAGACCGTTTGCGGGATTTCCCGTGATGGGCCCCGGGCAATGGTCCGAAGAGAAATTGGAAAAAAACGACATTGGTTACCTCCGTATCAATAGAACATAACGTTCTATTTCATGTTATGCCGACGGGGCACATTTTGCGACCGCGCCCCTCTCGCTGATTTTCGTAAACTCCCACCGTCTGCGCAGCAAAGCCGCGCAGACACCTCCCTCACGGAGGGAGGCGAGGGGAGGGTATTCCCTCTTATCCCCCCTAAGTCCCCCCTTAAAACAAGTGTTAAGGGGGGGCAGAACTCCCACCGCCCCTACGGGGCACCTCCCTCACGGAGGGAGGCAAGAACTCCCACCGGCTGCACAGTTTCACCGCGCAGCCACCTCCCTCAAAGAGGGAGGCAAGTTAATCACTCGCGCACATTTGCGCATACCTGCGCTGTGGCGGAAAAGGGAAATAGCGCGCGCGATCGAGAAAAACCGCGCGCAAAGCGTAAGCGACCGCGGGGTTTTTCTAAAAACTCACGACATTGTAATCCCGCAGCACGCGCAAAAAAGATTTCAAGGAAAGATTTTTTGCGAAGAGAAGCGGCGAGCGCTTTAAGCGCGGTGTTCGGATTACCCGAACGGTCGCACACTGCGCTCCGCCGCGACGACGTCAGCTCGCAGAAAAAAGTGTGAACTTTACAGCAGCACCTCCTGCCCCGGATAGAGGCAGTGCGTGGCGTTGCGCTCGAAAAAGCGCGCGGGCGAGCCGCACAGCAGCGTGCGCGACTCCCCGCCCTGCACGCGGTATAAATTACCCGAAGGCGGGATGGCGAGCACCTGCCCCGCAAACGGTTCCCCCTTGAGATGGTTGCAGGCGGCGAGCAGGCGGGGCGTGACGCCGAACGCGCGGGCGATCTCGAAAAGCGTCTGCCCGCGTTTGACGCGGTAATACGGAAGGCGCAAAAGGCGAAGTTCCACGCGCTATCTTATGCGCGAAAACATAAAAAGGTGTAACGGCGGAATAAAATACAACATGAATTTGTACCGCACCGCCGCCGCGGTCACCGTATTTTCCGCGGCGGAGCACTGCCTCGGCTTTTTATACCGCATCCTCCTCTCGCGCACGCTCGGACCGGAGGGGCTGGGCGTCTATCAGGTCGCCCTGACGGTATTCTCCGTCTTTTTGACGATCGCCGCGAGCGGACTGCCCGTCACCCTCTCGCGCACCATCTCCAAACACCGCGCGGGCGGCTCGCTGCGCCGCGAGCAGGCAGCCACGAGCGCCGCCGTCCTCCTCTCGCTTGCGGTGAGCGTCCCCTCTGCCCTGCTCCTCTTTTTGCTCAAAAAGCCCTTTTCTGCCGTCTTTTCCGATCCTCGCTGCGCAGACCTCTTTTACATCCTCCTGCCCGGGCTCGTCTTTACCTCTGTCTATTCCGTTATCCGCGGCAGCTTTTGGGGCAACAAGCGCTTCCTCGCCTACTCCTTGGTGGAGCTCATCGAGGAGATGAGCCGCATCCTGGTGGGCGTGATCCTGCTCGTGTTCGTACAGACCTCCCTCTCCTACGCGAGCCGCGCGGCGTTTGCGGTGCTGCTCTCCTACCTCCTCTCCTTTGCCTTGGCGCTCGGCTACTACATTTATAAGGGCGGGAAATTCCGCTCGCCCAAGGGGGAGCTCAAACCCCTCCTCTCCGCGGCGATGCCCGTAACGGCGATGCGCACCACCTCTTCGCTGATGGGCTCGCTCATCTCCGTGCTCTTCCCGCTCATGATGCAGGCTGCGGGGCACTCCGCCGCAGCGGCGATGAGCGAATACGGCGTCGTTTACGGGATGGTCATCCCCGTGATGGCGATCCCGTGCGCCTTTATCGGCTCCATCGCGCTCGTACTCGTGCCCGAACTTTCGGAGCACTTCTACCGCGGCAAGCGGGAGGAAGTTTCCGCCCTCACCAAGCGGGCGCTCTCGGTGACGCTGCTCATTGCAGGGATGCTCCTCCCGTTTTACTGCGCCTGCGGGCGGGAGGTGGGCATCTTCCTCTATTCGAATGCGGAGAGCGGGGCGATGATCTCGGCGGGCGCGCCCGTCCTGCTGCCCGTGAGCCTCACCCTCATCTGCACGAGCCTTCTCAACTCGATGGGCTGCGAAAAGCACACGCTCGGCATCTTTTTGGCGGGTTCGGCGGCGATGGTGCTGTGCACCGTCCTCTTGGCGGGTCCGCTCGGCGGCGGGGCGCTGCTCGTTGGGATGACGTGCGACGCCTGCATCACCGCGGCGCTCTCCCTGCTGCTGCTCCGCAAAAAAACGGGGAAACTGCACATGGGCGCCTACTGTGCGCGGCTGTTTGCGGCTGCCCTCCCCGCGGCGGGCATCGGGCTGCTCGTGCGCGCCCTCTCGCTGCGCGTTCTCAGTGCCCTGCCCGCCTTCTTCGTCACGCTGCTCGCCGTCGGCGGGGCAGAGCTCATCCTCTTTTCCCTGCTGCGCCTCATCGACGTGCGCGCCGCCTTCGCCCGTTTTTTTGGAAAAAAGCGCAAAAAAATTTCTGCTGAGTCTTGATATTGCCCCGCTTTTATGGTACAATATACACAATATCGATCATCGGAGGAACACAACGGTATGAAACTGACCGAAGAACTGCGCAAAGCGCTGCGTGTAACGGTGGACTACACCAACATGACGGACAAGTATCTCGGCGAAAAGGGCATCTCGCAAAAGAAGCTCGATGCGCACAAAAAGCTTGCCAAAGCGGCGCACGCATACGTTGCCGAAAACCGCGGCAAAGACGAGCTCTTTATGGGTTGGACGGAGCTCCCCTACAACCAGGGCGAGATCGTTGCCGACATTTTGGAGACGGCAAAACAGGTGCGCAAGAAGTTTGAAAACTTCGTCGTGCTCGGCATCGGCGGCTCGGCGCTCGGTCCCACGATGGCGTTTACCGCCCTCTGCCACCTGCACTATAACGACCTGCCCAAATCCAAGCGCCGCGGTCCCCGCTTCTTCGTGGAAGATAACGTCGACCCCGTCCGCATGAAGGAACTTCTGGACGTGATCGACGTGAAGAAGACTTGCTTCAACGTCATCTCCAAATCGGGCGCGACGAGCGAGACGATGACGCAGTACCTCATCATCGCCGACCTCCTCAAAAAGGCGGGTGAGGACGTTAAGGAGCACGTCATCTTCACGACGGATGCGGCAAAGGGCAACCTTGTAAAGATCTCCAAAGAGCTCGGCGGCGTAAAGAGCTATGTTTTGCCCGACGGCGTGGGCGGACGCTTCTCCGAGCTGTGCCCCGTGGGGCTGCTGCCCGCGGCGGTGCTCGGCATCGACATCAAAATGCTGTTGAAGGGCGCTGCGTACATGGATAAACTGTGCAAGGCGGCGGATCTGAAAAAGAACCCTGCGCTCTTGTGCGCGACGCTGCAATACATTGCGATGAACGAGGGCAAGAACATCGGCGTACTCATGCCCTATTCGGATAACCTGCGCTACGTCTCCGATTGGTACGCGCAGCTCTGGGCGGAGTCGCTCGGCAAAAACGAGACGCTCGACGGCAAGCCCTGCAACGTCGGGCAGACGCCCGTTAAGGCGCTCGGCGTTACCGATCAGCACTCGCAGGTGCAGCTCTACACCGAAGGTCCCTTCGACAAGGTCGTCACCTTCCTCTCGGTCGCAAGCTACAAGGAAAAGACGCCCATCCCCCACGGCTGCGAAAGCATCCCCGACGTCGCTTTCCTCGGCGGGCATACGATGGAAGAGCTCATTCAGGCAGAGAACAAGGCGACGGCGCACGCGCTGACGATGGCAGGCAGGCTGAATTACACCATCACCCTGCCCGAAGTCAACGAGTTCACGCTCGGGCAGCTCCTCTTCCTCTTTGAGATGCAGACGGCTTACGCGGGCGCGATGTTCAACATCAACACCTTCAATCAGCCCGGCGTGGAAGCGGGCAAGAAGGCGACGTTCGCCCTCCTCGGCAAGCCCGGCTATGCGGACAAGAAGGCGGAGCTCGACGCCGCCGCGCCCGACGCAAACTATATCGTATAACCTTTTCGCCCGTAAAAGATACGGATAAAAACAGCTCCGCTGCAATTGCAGCGGAGCTGTTTTATGTACGGCGGGGCATATGTACCACCGCGCCTTTGAAGGAATTTTCCTGCCCCATGCACGGGTATACACATGAAATGGCATACCCATGTCCGAGGGCACATATGCAGAAAACCCTCTCTCGCCGAAATGCAAGCCGCGCCACGGAAATTCCGCGGCGCGGCTTGTACCAAAATTACGCTTCTTCGCGCTCTTTGATCTCGACGTTGTAGCGCTTGGAGCCGTGCGGCGTCGCGGCGCGCACGAGGGTGCGGAGCGCCTTGGCGATCTTCCCCTGCTTGCCGATGACCTTGCCCATATCCGAGCCCGCAAGGCGGACGGTGACGGTGATCTCCTCCTCGCCCTCCTCGACGGTATACTCGATCTTCGCCTTCTCTTCGGCGAACTGCTCTACGATATATTTGATCAGATCCAACATGATGACTTCCTCCTTGTATTACGGTGTATTTGGGAAAAGGAGTGAAATGGCAATTTTACTTCTTTTTCTTCGTCTTGGTCTTGGAAGGCGAAAGCTTCGTCGGCTTCTCCATTGCGCCCGCGCGGACGAGAAGGCTCTTCACCGTCTCGGTGGGCTGAACGCCCTTTGCAAGCCATGCCTTTGCCTTCTCCACGTCGACGGTGAGCTGCACGGGCTCAGACTTGGGATCGTAGAAACCGACCTTCTCGATATACTCACCCGTAGCCGCCTTGCGCGCGTCCACCACGACGATGCGGTACACGGGGGACTTCTTATCGCCCATACGCACCAATCTCATTTTGACCATAATGCCTACCTCCGATAAAATTTGTTTTTCTTAAATTATTTTCAAAACGGAAGGCGCATCTTGCCCTTGCCGTTTTTGAACTGCTTCATGAGCGTCTTTGTCTGCTCGAATTGCTTTAAGAGCTGGTTGATCTCCTGCACCGAAGTGCCCGAACCGAGGGCGATGCGGCGCTTTCTGGAAGAGTTGATGATCTGAGGATTATCGCGCTCCTTGGGCGTCATCGAAAGGATGATGGCGCGGGTGCGCTCCATTTTCTTTTCATCGAGATCGCTCTCTCTGATCTTTAATTTGCTCCCCGGCAGCATGCCGATGAGCGCGGATGCGCCGCCCATCTTTTTGAGCGCTTCGAACTGCCCCAAATAGTCGGCAAGCGTAAAGGAATTTTCGCGCATCTTGCGCTCCATCTCCTTTGCCTGCTGCTCGCTGACCGCCTCCTGCGCCTTCTCGATGAGGGAGAGCACGTCCCCCATGCCCAGGATGCGGGAAGCCATGCGGTCGGGATAGAAGGGCTCGAGATCGGTGACA
>CALVLO010000033.1 GCA_944338265.1 uncultured Clostridia bacterium | reverse complement strand
CTCAAAGAGGAGTGCGCGCGGGCGGATATCCTCGTTGCAGCCATCGGCAAACCCGCTTTCGTTAAGGCGGATATGGTGAAGGAGGGCGCCGTCGTCATCGACGTGGGCATCAACCGCGTGGATGGCAAGCTCGTCGGCGACGTCGCGTTCGAGGAAGTTGCGCCCAAAGCATCGCTCATCACGCCCGTTCCGGGCGGCGTCGGTCCCATGACGATCGCCATGCTGCTCAAAAATACCGTTGCATGCGCGAAGCGGGCGGGAAAATGACGGCGTTCGGGCAGAAATACGAAGAATATCGCGCGCATTTTGAAGCTTATTTGCAAAGTGCGTGCAAGGCGATGGCATTTGAGCCGTCCGTACTCACGGAGAGTATGCGCTACTCCCTGCTCTCGGGGGGGAAGCGCGTGCGCCCCGTGCTCTTTTTTGCCGCCTTGGAGGCATTCGGCATGCCGTACCGCGGCGAAGAGGGGCTTGCCTTTGCGCTCGAGTGCATCCATACCTATTCGCTCATACACGACGATCTTCCCGCCATGGACGACGACGACATGCGCCGCGGCCGCCCCTCCAATCACAAGGTCTTCGGCGAAGCGAATGCCATTTTGGCAGGAGATGCGCTGCTCTCCTATGCCTTCGACTTGATGCTCCGCGAAGCGGGGCGGAGCGCGCGCCATCTCGCGGCTGCCCAAACGCTCTCCAAAGCCGCCGGGGCGGAGGGGATGGTCGCAGGGCAGTCTGCCGATCTCTTATACACGGGCAAAAACGGCGGCGAGCGGGAACTTGCCTTTATCTATCAAAACAAGACGGGGCGGCTGATGGCTGCACCCGTTGCGATGGCGGCGGATCTTGCCGGCAAAAAACGCGGCGCGGCGGAGGCATTCGGGCTCGCGCTCGGCACGCTCTTTCAGCTTACGGACGATATTTTGGACGAAGTGGGCGAGAGCGGCGCGCTTGGCAAGTCGGTCGGCAAGGATGCGGCGGAAGATAAGCTCACCGCCGTCAAAATATACGGCTTGGAGGGCGCAAAAACGCGCGCCGAAGCATGTGCAGAGCAGTGCTTGGCATTGCTGCGCGATATGGGAACGGGGCACGGATTTTTGCACGATCTCGTTGCACACCTCTTAAAGCGCGATCGGTGAAAGTATGAAAGATATCACGCAGGAGGCGCTTCGGAGCGCCTCTTTCAACCAATTACAAGAACTGTGCGAAGAGATACGGGGGGAGATTCTCCGCACCGTATCCGTCCGCGGGGGACATCTCGCTTCCAATCTCGGCGTGGTGGAACTCACCGTTGCACTGCATCGCATCTTTGACTTCCCGAAGGACAAACTCATTTTCGACGTGGGGCATCAGTGCTATCCGCATAAACTGCTCTCGGGGCGCGGAGACCGATTTGCGACATTGCGTACCCGCGGCGGGATCTCCGGCTTCCCGAAGCGCACAGAAAGCGCGTACGACAGCTACGATACGGGGCATGCGGGCACGGCGCTCTCTGCTGCCCTCGGCATTGCCAAGGCGCGCGATCTCAAAAGAGAGGATTTTCAGGTCATCGCCCTCATCGGCGACGGTTCCTTCAACAACGGGCTCATCTACGAGGCGCTCAACAGCCTAAAACTCTTGCAGACGCGCATCCTCATCCTTCTCAACGATAACGGCATGTCCATTTCGCCCACGGTCGGCGGCACGCATGAAGTGCTCGAAGAACTCAAAGAGGGGAGCGCGCCCTTGGAGGACGTGCGCCTCTTTGAACGGTACGGGCTGCGCTACATGGGCGTCTATGCGGGGAACGATCTGGAGAGCTTGCTGCCTGCACTCGAAGAGGCGAAGGAGCACCTGCAAAGAGAGAGCGTGCTTCTGCACGTCATCACCAAAAAGGGGCAGGGACACGCGTTTTGCGAGCAGGCGCCCGATTTGACGCACGGCGTCACGCCAGGGAAGAAGGGCGAGGAATACGCCACGGCGCTGGGGGAAGAGCTCATTGCGCTCGCCCGCAGAGATGAACGCATCGTCGCCGTGACGGCTGCCATGACGGACGCGCTCGGGCTGCGGCAGTTTTTCAATCAATTTCCCGCCCGCTCGTTTGACGTCGGCATCTGTGAAGAGCACGCCTCCGTACTTGCAGCGGGGCTCGCGGCGGGCGGCATGAAGCCGTACTACGCCATCTATTCCACATTTTTACAGCGCGCATTCGATGAGATCATTCACGACGTGTGCGGACAAAACTTGCCCGTCACGTTCTGCATCGACCGCGCAGGCGTTGCGGGGGCGGACGGCGAGACGCATCAGGGCGTATTTGACCTTTCCTATCTCGCGTTCATCCCCAACCTTACCATCGCCATCCCCAAAAACATTGCAGAATTTCGCCTGATGCTCCGCATGAGCGCCGCATATCCCGCGCCGTTCGCCATCCGCTATCCGCGCGGCGGGAACGAAGGGGAGGCGAAGCCGCTTGAATTTGGAAAATTTGAACTTTTGCATAGTAATATGTCTGACATAATAATCTATGCTGCGGGGGAGCGCTGCCTTGCGCTTGCCGAGCGCGTCTGTAAACGCGCCGCAGCCGAGGGGCTCCCCACGCCGACCCTCGTCAATGCGCGCTTTTTGAAGCCGCTCGACGAGGAGATGCTGCGCTCCCGCCCCGAAAAATATGTGATCACCGTGGAGGATAACGCGCTCATCGGCGGATTGGGCGATGCCATTGCGCGCTGCCTGCGCGGACAAGGGAAAGAAGTTATGAGTTTCGGGTTCGGCGACGCATTCATCCCGCACGGAGATGCGCGCGCCCTCTTTGAAGAGTTCGGACCCAACGAAGAGGCGATGGTCGCCCGCATTCGGGAATGCCATGCGCGCGGATAGTTTTTTTGCGGAAAAATTCGGTTCGCGCACGCGCGCAAAAGAGGTCTTGCTGCGCGGCGGCGTGCGCCGCGGCGGAAAGCCGCTTTCGCCCTCCGATGAGGTCCGCGAGGGGGATACATTTACGTTCGCGGAGGTGGATGACTATGTCTCGCGCGGGGCGTATAAACTCCTCCGCGGCTTGGAGCACTTTTCGCAGCGCGTAGAGGGCGCCGTCTTCGCTGATCTCGGGGCGAGTACGGGCGGATTTTGCGACGTTCTTTTGCGCCGCGGTGCAAAGCGGGTGTATGCGGTGGACGTGGGAACGGCGCAGCTCGATGCGCGCCTTCGTGCCGACGGCCGCGTGGTGATCATGGACGGCGTGAATGCGCGCTATCTGAAGGCGGAAGACTTCCCCGAGCCGCTCGACGGCATCGTCTCCGATCTGAGTTTTATTTCGCTCAAACTCATCCTTCCCGCCGTGCAGGCGCTGCTTGGAGAGGGCGGAAGGGCGTTCGTCCTCTTCAAGCCGCAGTTCGAGTGCGGCGGCAGGGGGCTTTCCAAGGGTGGCATCCTGCCCGCAAAACATCACGCGGTATTGCTTGAGGATTTTTACGATTTTTGCCGCACCCTCGGACTTGCACCGCAGGGCATCGTCAATGCACCTTTGCACGAGCGGAAGAACGTGGAGTACGTCGTTTTCCTCAAAAAAGGTGCCATCCCCTGCGATAAGGTGCAATTTTTGCAGCAAGCTGCGCATCTTTTATAAATTTTTTTGAAAAAATGCGCCGATACTCTTGCATATATGCAGGATTTGGCTTATAATAATTGCGATGAACATCGGAATTTATTACAATCGCGATCAAGTGGGGCGCGACGTCGCGGAAAATCTTGCCGCCCGCGTGTTCTCGGCGGGGCATACCGCCACGCTCATGACGGACGTTGCCGAGATCGGCGGCGACCGCCTCGTCGTTTTGGGCGGCGACGGGACGATGCTGCGCGCCGCAAAGCGCGCTTCCGTGCTCGGAATCCCCGTCGTGGGCGTCAACTTCGGGCGGCTCGGTTTTTTAACGGAGTTCGAACGCGACGAGGCGGAGCGCGTCGTTCCGCTCGTTCTGGATGAGCATTGCGCCGTTTTGCGGCGTGCGATGCTCGAAGTGGAGCTCAACGGCAGCCGCTACGATTGCCTCAACGAGCTCGCGCTGCTGCATCCCGTCTCGCCCGAGAGTGATAACCGCGTCGTCACCATCTCGGTGACCATCGACGGCAGCCATGCGGGCGAATTTGTGGCGGACGGGCTCATCGTCACGACGCCGACAGGCTCCACAGCCTATTCGCTCTCCGCGGGCGGAAGCATCATGACGCCCGACTGCGAGACTTTTCAGCTCACGCCCGTCTGCGCGTTTTCCATGCGCAGCCGCTCCATCGCCTATTCCAACCGCAGTGAACTCGGGTTTTCCCTGCCGCGCGGCGCGCTCGTGCTGTACGGAGACGGGACATACCTTGGCAAGGCGGGGGAGGAGGATCATCTCATTGTACGCAAAAGCGTGCGCAGCGCCGCGTTTTTGACGCGCGGCTTGAGCGAATATTTCAGACGCCTCACACAAAAAATCAATTAAATTCAGGAGTAACATTATGGCGCGCAATGCAAGACATGCAAAGATCTTGGAGATCATCGGGGAACGGGAGGTCGAAACGCAGGAAGAGCTCTGCCAAGCCCTTGCGGCGCAGGGGATGAAGGTCACGCAGGCGACCGTCTCGCGCGACATCAAAGATCTTCGCCTTTTTAAGGTGAAGGGCGGCGAGAAGCGCTTCCGCTATACCTCGCTGCGGGAGCATGAGGGCGGCATCTCCGAAAAATTGCGCGCGCTCTTCCGCGCATGCGTCCTCCGCATCACGCCCGTGGAAAATCTCATCGTCGTTAAGACCCTCCCGGGAAGCGGCGCCAATGCCGGCGTCGTCATCGACGGACTTGCCGATGAACAGGTCGTCGGTTCGATTGCGGGCGACGATACCGTTCTGCTCATCTGTGAGAACGCGGAAGCGGGAAAAGCCGTGTCGGACAGACTTTTAGCGCTTGTCGGGGCATAAAAACATGCTGAAAAGGCTCTTTATCCAAAACGTTGCGCTCATCGAGCGTACGGAGATCGGGTTTTGCAGCGGGCTCAACGTGCTCTCGGGCGAGACGGGTGCGGGTAAGTCCATCATCCTCGATTCCATCGACTTTGTGCTCGGCGCAAAGGCGGATCGCAGCATGATCCGCTCGGGGGAGGCGTTCTGCCTCGTCCGCGCCGAATTTTCCGCCGAGGACAACCGCGTCAAGCAGGCGCTTGCGGAACTCGATCTCGATGGGGAGGAGGAGATCATCCTCTCCCGCCGTTTAACGGCGGACGGAAAGAGCGCGATCAAGATCAACGGCATGGCGGTGACCGCCTCCATGCTGCGCCGCCTCACGGCGCTCCTCGTCGACGTGCACGGGCAGAGCGAGCACTTCTTCCTGCTCAAAGAGAGCAATCAGCTCCGCCTGCTCGATGAGATCGCGGGCGAGAGTGTCCACCTCCACAAAGAGGCGCTCTCCGCGCTCCTTGCAAAGCGCCGCGCCATTCTTGCCGACCGCGCCAAACTCGGCGGCGACGAGGGGGAGCGCGAGCGCCGTTTGGATGTTTTGAAATTTCAGATCGAGGAGATATCCTCCGCGCAGCTCAAAGAGGGCGAAGAGGAGGAGCTGCTCGCCTTCCGCGAACGCTGCCGCAATGCGGAAAAGATCATGGAAGGGCTCATGACCGCCAAGCAGGCGCTCACGGCGGACGGCGGCGGGGCAGACGCCCTGCGTGCCGCGGCGCGCAGCCTGACGGCGCTCTCGGGCTACGGAGATGCTTACGCCGCTCTCGCCGAACGGTTGGAAAACGCCGCGGCAGAGGCGGAGGACATCGCGGGCGGCGTGGAAACACAGTTGGACGCGCTCGACATCGACGAACGGGAAGCCGAGCGCGTGGAGGCACGGCTGGACGAGCTGCGCACCCTCAAACGCAAATACGGGAAGGACGTCCCCGCGATCCTGGCATTTTTGCAGGATGCGGAAAAGGAGTACGAACTGCTCTCGGCGGCGGGGGAGCGCTGCGAAGCGCTCGCAAAGGAGCTTGCGCAAACGCAAGATGCGATCTACGATACCTGCGTCCGGCTGCAAGATGCGCGCCGCGCGGCGGCAGAGGCGTTCACGGGGCGAGTCATCGAAGAGCTCAAAACGCTGAACATTGCCTCGGCGCGCTTTGAGGTTTTGTTCGGCGAATTTACGCGCGAAGATGCGCCTTCGGCGACGGCGGAAGGGCTCGGCGGAGCGCGGTTCCTCTTCTCCGCCAACGCGGGAGAGCCATTAAAGGAGCTCGGCAAGATCATCAGCGGCGGCGAAATGAGCCGTTTTATGCTCGCCGTCAAGGCACAGCTTTCTTCGGCGGGCGGCATCGGCACCTATATTTTTGACGAGATCGATGCGGGCATCGGCGGAAAAACGGCGCGTACCGTGGCAGAAAAGTTCTGCAAGATCGCCAAAAACGTGCAGGTCATCGCCGTCTCCCACCTTGCGCAGATCGCCGCGTTTGCAGATCGCGCATTCGTCATCGAAAAGCAAGAGGCGGAGGGCAGAACGCGCACCTGCATCCGCGAAGCGGAGGGCGAGAGCCGCATTTTGGAGATCGCGCGGCTCATCGGCGGCGATACGGAGAGCAAAACGGCGCTCCGCCACGCGGAGGAGCTCCTCGCCGTAGCTGAAACTTACAAAAACTCCCTTTCATAAGCAATAGATTTTCCGCATAGATTTTTTCGGCTTACGCAAATTACCTTTTGTACACGGAGGGCTTATGCGTAAGCTGAAATTTTTCTTTGCGGCAGCCATTGCGGCAGGGTGCATTTTTCTGAGCGGGAACACGCTCCCCGCACGCGCCGCAAGCAACGAATATTATCTCGGCGGGATGGCGGCGGGCTTCTCGCTCTCGGCGGGAGGCGTGGAGATCGTGGGGTTTAAGGACGTTGCTTCGGTAGACGGCGCCAAATGCCCCGCGGCGGAGGCGGGGATGCGCACTGGCGATCTCATCGTCGCGGTGGACGGCATCCATATCCGCAGCATTTCCGATCTCAACGCCGCCCTTGCCCGCAGCGGCGGGGAGCACGTCGCCGTGACGATCAAGCGCGGCGCGGAGCACAAAAGTTTTTCCCTTGCGCCCGTCCTCGAAAAGGGCGGAGACCGCTATAAGATCGGCATTCTCATCCGCGATACGCTCTCCGGCATCGGCACGGTGACGTATATCCAAAAGGATACGCTGCGCTTCGGCTCGCTCGGGCACGCCGTCTGCGGCGAGGACAAGACGGCGCTGACCATTGCCGATACCTCCGTATACCTTTGCAGCATCGTGAGCGTCAACCGCGGCGAACGCGGAAAGGCAGGGGAGCTGAGAGGGCTCTTTTTGAACGATACGCGGCTTGGCAGCGCAGACAGGGCTTGTGAAACGGGTTTATACGGCAAATTCGCCGACGGGTATGACTTTTCGACCGCAGAAACGGTGGAAGCGGCGCCGCTTTCGGAGGCGGAGATCGGCAAGGCGGTCATCTATTCGACGGTAGACGGCGTCGCGCCGCAGCCGTATGAGATCGCCATCGCAAAGGTGGATGCGGGCAACAGAGACAACAAAAACTTCGTCATCAAGGTGACGGATGAGCGTCTTCTTGCGGCGACGGGCGGCATCGTGCAGGGCATGAGCGGGAGCCCCATCGTGCAGGACGGAAAGCTCATCGGCGCGGTGACGCATGTATTACGTATAATAAGGATACCGGCGATGGCAATTACGGGTTTTAGCACAAAATAACGCGATATAACGCGAAAAATGGCAAATTTGGGGAGCGTTGAGAAATACCTCAAAAATTGGGGGTAACTGTCATTATGCTCTAATTTGACAGAATTTGTCATATTTTAGGAGGTGATACGCAGAGTCGTTCAACTGTTTATCGCCGGTGAATTTGGCATGGTTTCAATTGTGATGACGGCGGTCGACAAAACTTGTCGTAATACCTGATTTATCGGTCGTTATAATTGATATTAACAGAGGTGATTGCAATGAAAAACGAAAGAGTGGCAATTTATTTGCGATACGGCAAGGCTGCACAAAATAAAAAGATCGATGCACTGGAGGAGACCGTAAAAGACTTTAAAAACTGGGAGCTTGTTAATCGCTATGTCGATGACGGATTTTCTGCAATGGACAAAAATCGTCCTGCTCTTAAGCATATGATTGAAGATTGCAGGAACGGAAAGACAGATATTGTATGTATTAATGGTGTGCATCAGCTTTCAAGGGATACATTGGTCGTTATTCAAATTTTTAAGCTGTTCAAGGATTACGGAGTAAAAGTGTATGATGTTTCTTTAGGAAAGTTTGTTGGACTAGTTGGATAGACCGTAGTGTATCCATGTAAATAAGATTTGAATGTAAGTAAAAACCTCTTCGAGTGTTATTCGAAGAGGTTTTTATTCAAAAAAAATAATGCAAAAAGCTCAATCGAAAAAGATGCTTTAGTATACTCGCGACTCTATTTAGTGACAGGAATGAATATGTACAGATATATAAAAAGAATTGAAGAAAGATTTAATCTGTTGATTTATTGAGGGCGTTCTTGTAACTGAGTTGCAATGAACCTTTATAGGAATAAAGTGTTTTATTCAGTACAAAAAGGGAAACAAAATGCGTTGTTTAATGAAGTTCGAGTGGGTTAAACTTTTGCGCTCTCATTTACCGGAAGGTAAAGGGCTTATGGGAATGTGGGCGCGTCTTGCTTCACGGGCTGCTTTCAGAAAGGGAAGCGCGGTTTATTGTGGGCATATCAATGAAGTAGAGCCTGGAGCATGGGCGGGCGGAACAGTTGGGTTGAAAAGCATTCTGGGAATGAAACGACGTGACAGGGCTTTGCAGGTTATGCAGAAACTTAGCGAGCTCGGTTTCATCTCATACAGTCTTGATTGTAAGACAAAGAAACTTTCATATACCATTTTGGATTGGGTGGTTAAGTGTTCCGGAAAGGAATGTATGGACGGAAATATATACACAACAGAAAGGTATGGTTTTCTATGTCTTCCGAGAACGATAACAAACAGATTGGTTGAACATAAATATATTTTTGAAGAAGCGGACGCATGGTTGGATCTATGGTGCCACACGGTATCTGAGGATCCTGACGATGCGTTTTCTTTTTTATCTCCGTGCATTAGATTTGGAAGAGACCGTTCGTTTTTATCTCTTGAAACGCTGGGCAGGCGTTGGCACTGGGAAAAAACTAAGGTGTGGAGGTTCTTTAAAAAATACAGCGAAACATTTTCGCTTTACCGTCTCCCCGGTTCCTATGGTTGCCTTGTGTTCAACAGGTTGTATCCATCGAACGAAACTGCGAGCCTACCGTCGCAAACAGAGGTTGAGACACTGTTCAGGCAGATTACCGGCGCAGGGAAGACGTGCGGGGGCGTGAACGCCGAGTCTCGCAAAAAGCGTAAACAGGCAGATGCGATTCGCGTTTCATTTTGCGGCAATATAAAACGCGCGTATATTTCTCTGTGTCGGCATTGTAAGAATTGTAATTATGACTGCAAGAGTAATTATATTAGCCCGAAAAAAGAATTGTTGACAGGGAGAAGCCGCGGTCCGTGAAATGGGCAACCAAGAAATTAAAAGGAGATGTTCAGAATGAACAAGAACGAAAACAAGGGCAAATCGACATCCATCGAAACATTGCTCAACTTGCTGACCAAGGGCGGATACATCGCGGATACGGGAATAGCGGACAAAACTGCCAGGGAGAGACAACAGAAAAAACAGAGAAATTCCTATCACAATACCGAATTGCTCTTAAAGCAGTATCGTACCATAGCATGGCTATTGGAATGCTTCCCCGATACGATCGCGGAGGAGTTGGAACAGCCATTTGAGAGCGTTGATAAGATGATTGAAAAACTCGACGTCGACATGGCTATGGGAAATCGGAAGTTGGAAAACCGTATGGAAGGGATCCGGAAAACACGAATGGTCATCGACCGCATCAATGAGGCGCTCACGGTTTTAAAGAAGAAGCCGGACGATGGGGAGAGGCTCTACGAGCTGATCTATCTGACTTACATAGGCCCGGAGGTGCTCAATCACAATGACCTGCTGTACCGCCTGAACGTATCATCGCGGCATTATTACCGACTCCGTGAGCAGGCAATTTCGATTCTGTCCATTCGTCTGTGGTCTGCACCGAACAAGGAGATCGATTTCTGGCTCGATATCCTTTCAGCCATTGAGGAATAGTCGACGGCCGCGATGTTCGCAGTGCAAAGATATGCAGAATAGTTGGCACATTTACGGCGAAGGTATGACATTGGAAAGCGTACACTCTGCAAATGGCACTATGCTATACTGATATCGTGAAAAATTATCTGTTGTCGCAAGAAACCGCTCCGAAACTATCCGGGGTGGTTTTATTTTATAACGGAAAAGGAGGGTAACGGATGTTGCAAAGAGAAAAGACGAAAAAAAGAGTAATGACCTACTGGATCGCAGTCGCAGCCGTTTGTGCGCTGTTGATCTCCATCCAACCCGCGTTTGCGGCGGAAACGATATGGGACAGATTCAGTTCAATCATGCGGGATTTTTACGGTCAGATAGTGGCCATCAGCACGATTGTCGCCGTAACAGTTGCGGCAGTCGCCCTGATTGTTCGCCTGGTGTCAAGAAACCAGCGTGCCGTGGACGAGGCGACAAGCTGGCTCAAGCGAATCATCATCACCTGGATCATTCTTAATTCTTTGGGGTTCATCGTCGCGTACATTCAGCCGCTCATTGCCGGCGGAAATTACACGGGGTGAAGGACAGGGAGGTGATGCTTATTGCTTGATTGGATATTTGAGGGGATCGTCAGTTGGGTAAGCAGGGTTGTAACGCAGCTCATGGACGCCATTTCAGGGCTGTTCCTGGAAGCGCTCGGAACGGATATGACGGCGATGGAGGAATACTTCCCGTTTGTTTCACAGGCGTTTACGATCATGCAATATACAGCCTGGACGATTCTTTTCCTTGTGACGGTGTGGCAGCTGTTTCGTGCATTCGGCGGACCGGTAACGGAAGCTGAAAATCCGCTGAGCCTTATTCTCAGGTCGGCACTGTTTGCTCTGCTGATATGGTTTACAAAGCCGATATTTATGTTCGTGCTGGACATAGCACGGGCGCCTTACACGGCTCTGATGGATGTGACCATGGGAAATGAGAGCTTTACCTTTGCAGGCATTGAGGCAGTGCTGCGCAGCGGTCTGATTTCTTTTGTCTCTTTTTCGACTGTCGTCGGCTCTATTCTGCTGATCATTCTCATCATTGCGCTCGGCTGGAATTATTTCAAGCTCTTACTTGAAGTTGTCGAGCGGTATGTCGTAGTCGGCGTGCTGTGCTACACCTCGCCGCTCGCGTATTCGATGGGCGCCTCCAAGGAAACGAGTCAGGTATTCAAATCCTGGTGCAGGATGGTGGGCTCGCAGCTGTTGCTTCTCGTGATGAACGTATGGTTTTTGCGCGCGTTCAACAGTTCGGTCGGTAGATTCATCGGAATGGGCGGAGGATTATCCAACGGCCACGGTTCGATTTTCCTTTGGCTGTTCTGCGCACTGGCATTTTTGAAGGTCGCGCAGCGTTTCGATTCCTATCTCGGTTCTATCGGGCTGAACGTAGCCCAGACTGGGACGGGGCTCGGCATGGAACTTTTAATGGCCTCGCGCGTGCTCGTTGGCCTCGGCAGTGGCGGGCGGAGTGCGGGCAGCGTATTCCGGGGCGGCAGTTCACCCGTCGGCGGTCCGGTCGGAGGCTTCGCCGCAAAATTCAGCGACAGATTCAAGGGGAATTCATATGTGCGGGACGCCGTTGTGAAGGGCGGCACTCGCATGGGAGCAGGCGGACCCGC
>CALVLO010000032.1 GCA_944338265.1 uncultured Clostridia bacterium | reverse complement strand
CGCGCGTCCTTCCCCTGCGCGGCGGGGTGGAACACGATGCGCCTGCCGCCCATCGCCCGCACCATCTTCGCGCTGTCTAAAACGTAGCCGTAAGATTTTGCCGCCATCTCGTCGTCCGGGTTGGCAAAATTGATAAAATAGGGCGCGTGAACGGAGATCTCGATGCCCTCCGCGGCGAACGCGTTGCCGATGGCGCGCGCCTTCTCCTCCGTCATGCGGACGCCCCGCCCGAAGGAATATTCAAAGCAATCGAGCCCCAGCTCCTTCACATACCCCGCGGCTTCTTCTGTGTGCGCATAGCCCGCAGCATAAAAGCTTTCCGAATTGCCGCTCGGTCCGAATTTGATCATGTTACGCTCCTCCCTGCAACAGCCGCGCCCTGTCGCGCGCGAGCTGCTCTTTAAGCACCTCCGAAGAGGCAAATGTCAGCGTGGGGCGGTAAAAAACCTTGGGGAAAATGCGCACGACCTCGCCGTACAGATTGCCCGTAAACCCCTCTAAATATGCCTCGACCTTCTTCTCCGCCACGCCGAACGTGGGGCGCGCGCCAAAGTTGACGATGGCGGGATAGGTGCCGAAGGGCGTCTCCACCGCGCCGCCGTACACGCCCTCCTTGGGGAGCGCCTTCTCGGGCGGAAGGGAGAGATTGACGGTAGGAAAGCCGAGCCCCGTGCCCACATGCCTGCCGTGCTCCACCTCGCCCTGCAAAAAATAGGGCGCGGCGAGAAGCGCGTTCGCCCCCGCAAGATCCGCCGCCGCAAGCAGCCCCTTGATGCGGGAGGAAGAGATCTTCTCCCCGCCCTCCTGTAAGAGCGGGAGCACCGTTACGGGGCAGGGCGCCATGCGTTTGAGGAGCTCCGTCGTACCCGCCGCCCCCGCACCGAAGCGGAAATCCTCCCCGCAAAAGACGGCGCGCGCCGCCACACGGGCAAAGAGCGCGGCGAGAAAATTCTCCGCGGGCGTCTTGCAAAAGTCCTCCGTGAACGCATATTCGAGCGTGTAAGAGACGCCGAGGCGGTGCAGGATGACGCGGCGCTCGGCGGGAAGAAAGAGCATGCCGCCCTGCTTGCCGCCCGTGATGACGAGCGCCGCAACGGGCAGCCCCGTCGCCTTTGCCGCCGCAAGCAGACGTTCGTGCCCGCGGTGGATGCCGTCGAACGCGCCCAGCAGCAGGGCGCACGGCTTGCCGCATACGGCTTTTTCGCCCAAGACGGTCAGCATAGCTTTTTCTCCGCCCGCGCAAGCCCGTTTTCCACCCGCGCGATGCCGTAAAATTCCCCGCCGCAAAAAAGCTTGTACTGCCCGTCCGCCGCTTCGACGGGCACCTGCACGCCGTGGAAGATGCGCCCATCCGCCCCTTCCAAAACAGGAAATGGCAGCACCATGTCCGTGGGGATGAGATAAGAAAACACGTTTTCCGCATGCAGCGCATCGAGCGCAACCGCCGTTTCCGCCGTGAAAACGCCGCTCGCATCCCTGCGCAGAAAGGTCATATAGCCCTTCGTTCCGAGCGCGTCGGCAAGGTCGCGCACGAGCGAACGCACATATGTACCGCCGCCGCAGACGACGGTAAATTCATACTCATCGGGCGCGGTCTGCGCCGTGAGACAAAACTCATCCACAACGACTTTTTTGGGCGCGAGCACAAACTCCGCCCCCGCGCGCGCCAAGTCATACCCCCGCCTGCCGCCCACGGAGACGGCGCTGTATCTGGGCGGGACCTGCTCGATCTCCCCCAAAAATGCGGGCAGCGCCGCGGCGATCTCCTCTGCGCAAGGAACGCGCCCGCCAAGGCGCACCTCCCCTTCCGCATCCAGCGTCTCCGTCGTCGCGCCAAAGCGGAAGCGCGCGGTGTAGCGCTTCTTCTTTTGCAAAAAATAGTCAAAGAGGCGCGTCGCGTTGCCGACCCCGACGGGAAGCACGCCCTCCGCAAGCGGATCGAGCGTGCCCATGTGCCCGCAGGGCGTCTTTGTAAGTTTTTTGATGCGGTTGACCGCCGCCGCCGAGCTCATGCCCGCGGGCTTGTAAATGTTGAGAAATCCCGTCATTGCGGAAGCCTTTGCCGCACGGCATACGAGATCTTATCGACGATCTCCTCCACGCCGCCGAAGAGCATGCAGCCCGAGGCGAGCACATGCCCGCCGCCGCCGAACACGCCCGCGACTTCGTTGACGTTGACGGCGCCCTTGGAGCGGAAGGAGAGCTTATACTGCCCCTTCTTGACCTCCATCATGCACACGCTCACCTCCACGCTTTCGACGGTGAGCCCGAAGTCGACGATGCCCTCCGTTGCATCCTGTTTGAGCCCGTAGCGCTCCAAAAGCGCGCGGGGCACGACGGCGATGACGAGCGCATCGTCAAGCTCGTAGCGGAGCGAAGAGATGACCTCCGCATACATGGCTGCCCGCGCCTTGGGCTGTTTTTTGAAGATCTCGTAGGTGATCTTGCTCACGTCCGCGCCCGCATCCGCGGCATACGCCGCCGCACGGAAGCTTTCGCCGTTGACGTCGCTGTGCGAAAACCCGCCCGAATCGGTGATCATGCCGATCATGAGATCATCGGCGATCAAAGCATCCGCCTGCACGCCCAAAAGCTGTATGAGCCGCGCAATGTTCTCGCAGTTGCTCGCGCACGGGTGCACGAAGTTATACTTGCAAAAGCGCGTGTTGGAGACGTGGTGATCGATGTTCACCGTAAGCTTGCCCTGCCTTGCCCCTGCAAGAAAGAGGGGCTGCAGCTCGCCGAGGCGCGCGGGATCCGAACTATCCACGCAGATGTACGCCTCCGCCTCTTGCGAAGGGGCGCGGCGGATGTTCTCCATGCCCGCAAAGGCAAAAAACTTTTGCGGGATCTCCCCTTCGTTGACGACTTCGTTTTTGATCCCGCACATAAAAAGAGCGCGGGAGAGTGCCATTGCGCTCCCGATGGCGTCGCCGTCCGGGCGCATGTGCGTGAAGATGACCGCGCTTTTCAGACGCTTCAAAACGTCTGCGATTTCCTGTAAGGTATTCACTTATTTTTCGTCCTTATGGAGGGATGCGAAGAGTTCGTCCATGTGCGAGCCGTACTCCATGCTGCCGTCCTCCAAGAAGGTAATGGCGGGCACGGTGCGCATGCGCATGACCTGCGAGAGGGCATGCCGCACAAAGCCGGCGTTTTCGCGGAGCGCCGCAAAGACCTGCTTTTTCGCCTCCGGCGAGGCGGCATATACGCTCACATACACCTTCGCCGTCTTGAGATCGGGCGCGACGTCCGCCTCCGTGACGCTCACGATCCCCGTGATGCGGGGATCGCGGTCCCTGAGTTCGCCCGCAATGATGGCGGCGATCTCCTTTTGCAGTTCGCCGTTGAGCCGTTCCGTCCGCTTCATGGCGTCCTCCCGAAATTTATGCTTTGATCTCCTCGATCATGTAACACTCGATGAAGTCGCCCACCTTGATCTCGTTAAAGTTCTCGATGGCGCAGCCGCACTCGGTGCCCGCGGCGGCTTCCTTCACGTCGTCTTTATAGTGCTTGAGCTGTTTGACGCCGCCTTCGACGATCATCACGTCGTTGCGGTAGATGCGGAGCTTGCCGCCGCGCACGAGCCGCCCTTCGGTGACGAGGCAGCCCGCGACGGTACCCACGCCCGTGATGTTGAAGGTCTGGCGCACTTCCGCCTTGCCCATGTACACTTCGCGGTACTTGGGGCTGAGCATGCCCTTGAGCGCCGCCTCCATGTCGTCCAAAAGTTCGTAGATGATGCGGTACATCCGCACATCCACATGGCTGCGCTCTGCGAGCGCCTTCGCCTTGGTATCCGGGCGGACGTTGAAGCCGATGATGATCGCATTCGCCGAATCCGCGAGCGAGACGTCGCTCTCGCTGATGGCGCCCGCCGCCGCATGGATGACTTTGACGCGCACCTCCTCGTTCGTGAGCTTTTCGAGCGCGCCCTTCACTGCCTCCACGGAGCCCTGCACATCTGCCTTGACGATGACTTTGAGCTCTTTGAGGCTGCCCTCTTCAACCTGGCGGAAGACGTCGTCGAGGCTCATCTTGGCAGTCTCGTGCACCATAGACTCGCGCTGCTTGTTCTTGCGCTCCTCCTGCACCTGCTTCATGAGGTTTGCCTCGACGGCGAAGATGGCATCACCCGCATTGGGCACGTCTTCGAGCCCCAAAACGGAGACCGCCGTGGAGGGACCTGCCTCCTTGACCGTCCTGCCCTTGTCGTCGATCATGGCGCGGACGCGCCCCGCCGTCGTTCCCGAGACGAGGTTATCGCCCGTGCGCAGCGTACCGTTCTGCACGAGCACGCTCGCCATGGGCCCCTTGCCCTTATCCAGCTTGGCTTCGATGACGACGCCCTTCGCCCTGCGCTCGGGATTGGCTTTGAGTTCGCGCATTTCGGCGACGAGGTCGATATCTTCGAGCAATTTTTCGATGCCCAAGCCCGTCTTGGCAGAGACGGGCTCGACGATAACGTCGCCGCCCCACTCTTCAGGCACGAGATCGTACTTCATGAGTTCTTGCTTGACGCGGTCCACCTCGGCGTGCGGCTTATCCATCTTGTTGATCGCAACGATGACGGGCACCTCCGCCGCCTTGGCATGGTTGATGGCTTCCACCGTCTGCGGCATGATGCCGTCGTCCGCCGCCACGACGAGGACGACGATATCCGTCACCTGCGCGCCGCGGGCGCGCATCGCGGTGAACGCCGCATGCCCCGGGGTATCGATGAAGGTGACCTTCTTCCCCTCGCCGAAGGTGACGGTATAGGCGCCGATGGACTGCGTGATGCCGCCCGCCTCGCCCTCCGTGACGTTGGTCTTGCGGATGGCATCCAAAAGCGACGTCTTGCCGTGGTCGACGTGACCCATGACGGTGACGACGGGCGCGCGGGGAACGAGGCTCTCGCCCTCTTCCTCGCCGTGCATTTTAAGGAGGGCGTCCTCCGCCGTCTCGGCGGGCTTGTATTCGAGGTCGATGCCCAGCTCCAAGGCAATGAAGGCGGCGTTATCGTAATCGACGGACTCGTTCACCGTCTTCATCACGCCCTCTTTGAAGAGGCGCTTGGTAATCTCCACCGCGGAGATGCCGAGCTTTTCGGAGAGCACCTTGATGGGGATCTCCTTGGAGGTGACGACGGCGTGGTCGATCTTGATGGTCTGCGTCTCCTTGCGGACGCCCTTCTTGCCGAAGCGCGCCTTGCGGTAGCCGCTCTTATCCTCATCGAAATCGCCGATGCTCGCCCCCTGGCGGCGCTGAAGATCGCGCTTGTTGGCGGGGCGGCGGGGTTCGATGTACGTCTTTTCGAACTTCTTGGGCGCATCGCGGCGGGGTGCCGGCGCGGGAGGCGGCACGGGGCGCGCGGCGGGCATGGGACGCACGGCAGGGCGCGGAGCCCCCTGCTGCGGGCGCTGCCCCGCTGCGGGACGCTGCGCGGGCGTATACGTCGGACGCGCCGTCCGCTCGGGCGCGGGGCGGAAGGTCGGGCGCGCGGGCTGTGCAGGCTGCGCGGGCTTTGCCGCGGGCGCCTTGGCGGGCGCGGCTTCCTTCTTCGGCTCCGCGGCGGGCGCCTTGGCGGGCTCTTGTTCGGGTGCGGGCTTTGCCGCTTCCGCCTCTTTGGCGGCTTTGGCGGCAGCTTCGGAGGCAGCAGCCTCCTCCGCACGGATGCGCGCTTCCTCCGCCGCACGCGCCTCTTCTGCGGCGCGCGCTTCTTCGGCGCGGCGGCGCTCCTCTTCCTCGGCGCGGCGCGCCGCGGCTGCGGCTTCCATCTCCCCGAGCTTCTTCATGAGCTCGGAGAGCTTTTTCTCGCCCTCCGAGATGGAGCGTTTGAGCGCCTCCGTGCGCTCATCGTGTAAGAGCGCGTTTAATTTTTCGATGTTTTCGTAAGCCATTCTATCCTCCGAACATATTCCCGCTTCCGCGAGCACGGCGCGCAGCCTGCAACAAGCGGGCGCCCGTCTACTTCTCTGTCTCTTTTCTGATCGCCGCGGCGAGGTGTTCTTCGCGCACCGCGGCGAGCTTACATGCCTCTTTGTGCACAAGCGTTTCGAGCGCGTCTACCCACACAACGGGGCAGGAAAACCGCGCGGAAAGCTTTTGGATCTCCTTTTGCGTATTGGGGGAGGCGCTCCTGTCTGCAACGAGCAAATACACCCTGCCCCGCACCGCCGCGGCGGCGTTGACGCCGAGCGCGAGCTTGCCTGCCCGCCTGCAAAAACCGAGGTACGTCCCGAGCTTACCTTCCACCCGAAAACTCCTCCTCGATGCGGGTATACACCTCTTCTGGCACCTCGCACGAGAATGTTTTGTTGAGAAGGCGGTACTTTCTCAGGCGCTTGATGCAATCGGCGCTGTCACAGATATATGCGCCCCGCCCGGGAAGCTTGCCCGAAAAATCGAGGCTGATCTTCCCCTCGCTGTTTCTAACGACGCGGAGCATCTCCTTTTTTGGCTTCTCCCCGCGGCAGGCGATGCAGGTGCGCATGGGGATCTTTTTCGCCTTGGGCATTTATTCCTCCGCGGCGGGCGCTTCGCCCTGCGCGGGCGCGCTCAGATCGAGCTTTGCCGCCGCCGATTCGCTCTTCACATCGATCTTCCATCCCGTGAGGCGCGCGGCAAGGCGGGCATTCTGCCCGTCTCTGCCGATGGCGAGCGAGAGCTTATCGTCCGGTACGACGGCGATCGCAGACTTCTCGTTCATCTGCGTAACGGAGAGCACCGCCGCGGGCGAGAGCGCCTTTGCGATGAACTCGAGCGGGTTCTCGCTCCAAAGAATGATATCGATCTTCTCGCCGCCGAGCTCCTGCACGACGGCGTTGACGCGCGCGCCCTTGTTGCCGACGCATGCGCCGACGGCATCGATGCGGGGATCTTCCGAGACGATCGCCATCTTGGTGCGGTGCCCCGGTTCGCGGGCAATGCCCTTGACGACGACGGTGCCCGCCTTGATCTCCGGCACTTCCTCTTCGAAGAGGCGCTTTACGAGCCCGGGCGCCGCGCGCGAGACGAGCACCTGCGCATTCCTGCCGCCGCTCTTGACGCGCTTGACGTACACTTTTACCTTATCGCCGACGAGATACTTTTCCCCGGGGACCTGATCCTGCGGGAGCATGAGCCCCTCGATCTGCCCCTTTCCGATCTCCACATACACGTTGCGCGCATCCACCTTGCGCACGAGCCCGCTCATGAGCTCGCCTTCCTTATCCGAGAACTCGGAGAGCGTGTTGTCGCGCTCCGTCTCGTGGATCTTTTGCAGGATGACCTGTTTTGCGGTCTGCGCGGCGATGCGGCTGAAATCCTTGGGCTTAAATTCCTCGGTGAGCACGTCGCCCACCTTGGCGCTCTTTTTGATCGCCTGCGCATCCGCAAGCGAGATCTCGCCGTCCGCGATCTCTTCGCTGTCGACGACGGTGCGCGTGAGGAAGAAGCGGATAGTCTCCTTTTCGGGATTGAGCTTGACTTCCACATTGCCCGTTACATCGTCGAGAAACTGCTTCTTGTAGGCGGAGGCGAGCGCCGTGGAGAGCGCCTCGAGAAATACCTCTTCGCTGATGCCCTTTTCGCGCTCCAGATCGGAAAGCGCCGCAAAGAACTCTTTACCCTTACTGATCATGATACATCTCCTTACATTTTCCGTTGGTTATCAAAAGACGCCGCTGCGTCAGACTTCGATGAGCAGACAGACCTTGGAGGTCTTTGCAAAGGGGATCTCTAAAACGCCCTTCTCCGTTTGCAGGCGGATGGTATCGCCCTCAAAGGCGAGCAAGGTCCCCTCCAAATACTTCGTTCCCTCGAACGGGGCGTAAAAGTGCACCTCGATCTTCTCCCCCATGTGCCGCGCAAAATCGCGCGCCGCCTTAAAGGGACGGTCGAGCCCCGGGGAAGAACAGGTGAGCGTATACGCCGCACCGAAGGTGGGATCGAGCGCATCGAGCGCCACATCCGCCGCACGGTGGAACTTCTCGCACAAGTCCATATCCACGCCGCCCGCGGCATCGATGACGACGGTGAGCGTGGCATCGCGGTTGCTCCATTTGACTTCGACGAGTTCGCACCCCGCGCCCTCTGCAACGGGGCGGAGAAATTCTTCGATCTCCCGCACGGGCTTGATCTGCATGCGCGCCCTCCTTCCTAAACTTTGCATAATATGGAGATTGAGAGCGGCAAGCCGCTCTCAATCCAAACCATCAGATTAAGATCTTTCTTAGTTTACCACCTTTGAGAAAAAATTGCAAGCATTTTGCGGGAATTTTTTCCACAAACGCGGCGGACGGGCGGGCTCAGTCGAGCCCTTTTGCCATCTTCACCAATTCGATGAAGATCTTTGCGGTGACGAAGGCATCGTCGAAGGCGCGGTGATGGTGGAAGGTAAAGCCGAAGAAGTCTGCAACGTCGTTGAGGCGGTTGTGCGAAAGGTGCAGCATCTTCTGCGCCATAGCGAGCGTATCGTACTGCTTCTGATCGAAGCGGTACCCCTCCTCGCCGCCGTAGTAGTTGATAAACTTATAGTCAAAGTTGATGTTGTGCGCCACGAGCGAGCATCCCGCCGTAAACTTGTAAAAATCGGCAATGACGTCCGAAAGCGCGGGCGCGCCGACGAGCATATCGTCCGTGATGCCCGTAATTTTGACGATCTCCTCGGAGAGCCTGACGGGGCAGGCAACGAAGGTGGAGAGCTTTTCCGCAATGCGTCCATCCTTGATCTTGACGGCGCCGAGCTCGATGATGCGGTCCATCGTCCCCATCGCGGGCGTGGTGTTGAGCCCCGTCGTCTCCAGATCGAACACGACGAACTCCCGCTTTTTGAACTCTTCCGGGACGCCCGTCTCCCCGAAGAGGGTGCCCTGCACATAGTCGCTCACGGGCACGGGGAACACCGCCTTGTAGCTCGCGGGCACGGGGCGGGAAGGGCGCTCCTCGGGCACGAAGCCCGCGGGCGGGCTGCCGCGGTCGATCTGCTTTGCGCGGAATGAGAGCGCGCCGTTGAAGAGCTCGTTATCCCCCGTCAGGCAGATGCTGTCGCCCTGTTTGATCTCGCGCACCTTTTCCACCGTCGCCTTCTTGGAAAAATAGGAACAGCGCAGCTGCGCGGAGCCATCCGAAAGCGAAAGGCTGAAATATGGCTTGCCGTTTTTGGTCTCGCGCTCCTCCACATAGGAGACGGTGCCGCACACGGTGACGCCCTGCTCTTCCTTGGTGAGGTCGGCGATATAGACGGCGTGCTTGGGATTTGCGCCGTCGATGGGCGCATAGCCCTCGACGGGAAAGATGCGCGGCGCAACGATAAGCTCCGCGGGAGGCGGCGCTTCGCGCTCGATCTCGCCGCGCTCGCGCTCCACGGTGCGCACGTCGCCGTACCACGCGCCGCAAAAATCCTTGGAAAGCTCCCCGCTCACGGCATCTAAAATGCCGTCCTCTTGGATGCGGGCGCGCTCTGCCTCCCCCACGCCGATAAAGAACCTGCCGCCGCCCTCGTCGACGCAAGCCTCGATGTCTTCGGGGCGGACGAATGCCGCCGCCGCGGGAAAACGGCGGCGCAAGATCTCCGCCACGGCGCGGCGAACGCCCTCGGGATCGGGCACAGATTTGCGCAGACTCACCTCCGCCGCAAAGCCCTCCGGCACATAGCGCGCGGAGACGGCGCGGGCATGCTCCGCATCCTCGCCCGAATACGTCTTATCCGTCACAAGGAAGAAGGTGACGGTGCGCCCCTTCACTTCGATCTTTTTGAGGACGGCGCGCACAAGCCCCGCCGCCTCGCGTATTTCCTGTAAATATTGCTTGCTCTTCATCCGATCAACGCATCCAGCCGTGCAAAGAAGGCGCGCTCCGCCTCCTCCTTTGCCACGCGCTCGTTTTCCCTTCCTTTCTGCATGATGATGCAGTATTCTTCGCCGCCCGCGATGCCGAGATCGCACCCCTTCGCCTCGCCGGGGCCGTTGACGACGCACCCCATCACGGCAACTTTGAGTTTTTTGCGCACCGTGCGCACGCGGGCGTTGACCCGCTCGGCAAGCCCGATGCAGTCGTAGCGGCATCTGCCGCAGGTGGGACAGGAGACGACTTCGACGTACTCCTTTTCGATGCCGCAGGCACGCAGGATATCGTGCGCGACGTACACTTCCTTCACGGGGTCTGCCGAAAGGGAGACGCGGATGGTATCGCCGATGCCGTTAAGGAGCAGCGTGCCGATGCCGATGCTGCTCTTCACGATGCCCATCTCCTCCGTACCCGCCTCCGTCACGCCGAGGTGGAGCGGATAGCTGCACCGCGCCGCAAGCATGGTATACGCCTCCACGGTGAGGGGCACATCGGATGCCTTTACGGAGAGCACAATGTCGTGCACGCCGTGCTTTTCCAACAGTTCGGCGTGATACAGCGCGCTGCCGACGAGCGCCTCCGCACTCCTGCCGCAGCGTTCGAGAAAGTGCTTTTCGATGCTCCCCGTATTCGCCCCCACGCGGACGGGCACGCCGTGCGCCTTCACGCAATCGGCAACGAGGGCGATCTCCCGCTCCCCGCCGATATTGCCCGGGTTGATGCGCAGCTTACTTGCGCCGTTCTCCACGGCGAGCACGGCGAGCTTCGCCGAAAAATGCACATCCGCCACAACGGGGACGTGCACCCGCGCCCGCACGGCGCGGAGCGCAAGCGCATCCGCCTCGTCCGAGACAGCAACGCGCGCCACGTCACACCCCGCCTCTTCGAGCGCAAGAATTTGAGCGACGCACTTCTCCACGTCGCTCGTCTTTACCGTCGTCATGCTCTGCACGGAGACGCTCCCGTCCCCCATGCGGAGATTTCCCACATGTACGATCTGCCTCATTTGCTCTCTTCCGAACGCTTTTTCTCCATCATCTTCTGCAACTCCGCCATGAAAGAGGAGATATCTTTGAAGGAACGGTACACCGAGGCATAGCGCACATAGGCGACCTCGTCGAGCTTTTGCAGCCCGTCCATCACCATCTCGCCGATCTGCTTGGAGGAGATCTCCTGCTCCATCGAGTTGTAGATGCGCTTGGCGATGTCCTCGGCGAGGGCGTCGATGCGTTCGATGGGCACAGGACGCTTCTCGCACGCCTTGATGATGCCGCGCTTGATCTTGCCCAGATCGAACGCCTGCCGCGTGCCGTCCGACTTGACGACGAGGATGGGCGCGACCTCGATGGTCTCGTAGGTGGTGAACCGCCTGCCGCAGCCCATGCACTCGCGGCGGCGGCGAATGGTGCGCTCGTCATCCGCCGAGCGCGAATCGATGACCTTGCTCTCCGTGCAGTTACAATACAAACAACGCATGCTCCCCTCCGAAAAAAGGCATATCTTGTGGTATGTTATTGCCATTATACCACATTTGCGCCCGCTTGTAAAGGATTTGGGGCAAACAAAAACCCTGCCACGGGGCAGGGTCTTTCAACTTTTCTAAAAAATCACAACCTGGCAACGCCCGTTTTGCGCGCCGCAGCTTTTACGGCTTCGGCGACCGCGTCCTTCACATGCGGATTGAAGGAATCGGGAATGATATACTCGGGCGTGATCTCGCTTTCGGGAATGACGGAGGCAATTGCCTCGGCGGCGGCGATCTTCATCTCGTCGTTGATGTCGCTTGCGCGCACGTCGAGCGCGCCGCGGAAGATGCCGGGGAACGCCAAAACGTTGTTGATCTGGTTGGGGAAGTCGCTCCTGCCCGTGCCCATGATGCGCACACCCGCCTTCTTCGCCTCGTCGGGCATGATCTCGGGGACGGGGTTCGCCATCGCAAAGATGATGGGATCGGGCGCCATCGACTTGACCATCTCGGCAGTGAGGCTGCCCGGCGCGGAGACGCCGATAAACACATCCGCACCCTTGATAACATCCTGCAAAGAGCCCTTCTTCTTTTCGAGGTTGGAGATCTTCGCCATCTCCGCCTTAATGTCGTTCAGACCCTCTCTTCCTTCGTAGATCGCGCCCTTTCTGTCGCAGAGAATGACCTTCTTCAAGCCTCTGCTCATGAGCAGTTT
>CALVLO010000031.1 GCA_944338265.1 uncultured Clostridia bacterium | reverse complement strand
GATCGTCCTCTTCGCCCGATGGCGAACCATCGCCGCACGCGGCGAACCCGAACGCGCAGGCGGCGAGCACGGCGACCATTAAACCTGCGATCCAAATTTTCCGTTTCATCGCTACCCCCTCCAAAAAAATTTTTTGAAAACGCTGCATTTGCAGCTGCAATTTCAGTATACCATAAAAGAGCAAAATACACAAAGAAATTGAGCGGAACTTTGCAGGTTTTTCCGAGAAAAGCGCGGCGGCGGAGCATCGCTCCGCCGCCGCGCATACCAATGTAAACTTATTCTTCCGCTTCGCCTTCTTCCGCCATCGCGGCGCCCGCCGCGGCGATCACCTGCCCGATGCGGGCAAGCAGCGCATCCTTGCCGTCCCCCGTCAGTCCCGAGACGGGGATGACGTTATCCGCGCCCAGCCCGAACGCGTTCGCCACGGCGCGGGTGCGCTCCTTCACCTTCATTTTGGAGAGCTTATCGCTCTTGGTCGCGATGACGGTGAAGGGCATTGCGTGATAGGCGAGGAAGGCGACCATCTGCCGATCGTCCGCCGAAGGATCGCGGCGGATATCCGAGAGGAGAAAGACGTGGCAGACGTCCTCTTTGCGGGCGAAGAATTTTTCGAGCGTTTTGCCCCACCTCGCCTGTTCTTCCTTGGAGACGGCGGCATAACCGTAGCCCGGAAGATCGGCGAGCCAGAACGCGCCGAAATCGAAGTAGTTGACGAGGCGCGTCCTGCCCGGGGCGGCGCTCGTTTTGGCAAGCCGCTTTTGCCCCGCAAGCAGGTTGATGAGCGTGCTCTTGCCCGCATTCGACTTGCCGCAGACGGCGATCATCGGCTTTTGGGGGCGCAGGAACTGCTCCTCCCGCGCCGCGCTCGTCAGAAATTTTGCGTTTTTAACCTGCATAGCCCATCCCCGAGACCGCGTTGCGGAAGACCTCGTCGACGTCGCTCACGCAGATGAAGTTGATATTCTTGCGGACGTTTTCCGGGATCTCCTCTACGTCCTTCTTGTTCTCTTCGGGAATGATGACGTCGCGGATGCCGATGCGGCTTGCCGCCATCGCCTTCTCCTTCAATCCGCCGATGGGCAGCACTTTGCCGCGCAGGGTGATCTCGCCCGTCATGGCGACGTCGCGCCGCACGGGCTTGCCCGTAAAGGCAGAGAGGATGGCGGTCGCCATGGTGATGCCCGCGGAGGGTCCGTCTTTGGGCGTTGCGCCCTCGGGAACGTGGATGTGGATATCCTTATGCTCGAAGACGTCGCCATCGATGCCGTAATCGGCGGCATGAGCGCGGATATAGCTGATGGCGGCGCGGGCGGATTCCTTCATCACATCGCCGAGCTTGCCCGTGAGGAGAATATCCCCCTTGCCCTGCATGGCAGAGACTTCGATGGTGAGCGGCATGCCCCCCACCGCCGTCCATGCAAGCCCCGTGGCGGTGCCGACCTCGTCCTTTTCGAGCATATCGTCCTCGCGGAAGAAGCGCTTGCCGCCCAGATATTTTTCGAGATTGCTCTTGGTGATAACGACGTTCTCCTCCTCCCCTTTGGCGATGCGCACGGCGGCTTTGCGGCAGACCGTGCCGATGGTGCGCTCCAACGAGCGCACGCCCGCCTCCATGGTGTAGCCATCGATGATGGCGGCGATCGCCCCGTCCGTGAAGCGGATATTTTTCTCGGTCAGACCGTTTTCTTTGCGCTTTTTGGGAACGAGATAGCGTTTGGCGATCTCCTCCTTCTCGTCGGGCGTATAGCCCGAAAGCTCTATGATCTCCATGCGGTCGCGGAGCGGTCCGGGAATGGTATCGAGCGTGTTCGCCGTGGCGATGAACATGACTTTGGAGAGATCGTACGGAACTTCGAGATAGCGGTCGCGGAAGGTGGCGTTCTGCTCGGGATCCAAAACTTCCAAAAGCGCGCTTGCGGGATCGCCGCGAAGATCGGAAGAGATCTTATCCACCTCATCGAGAAGGAACACGGGATTGACGGAGCCCGCGTTCTTCATCTCGTAGATGATGCGCCCGGGCATCGCGCCGATATAGGTGCGGCGGTGGCCGCGGATCTCGGCTTCATCCTTGACGCCGCCGAGACTCATGCGTACGAACTTTCTGCCCAGCGCGCGGGCGATGGACATGGCGACGCTCGTCTTGCCCACGCCGGGAGGACCGACGAGGCACAAAATGGGCGCTTTGAGCTCGCCCGTGAGTTTTAACACGGCGAGGTACTCCACCACGCGCTCCTTGATCTTTTCCAGCCCGTAGTGGTCGGCGTTGAGGACCTTCTCTACATCGGCAAGCGAGGCGGTATCCTCCGTCTCTTCATGCCAAGGAAGATCGATGATCCAATCGGCGTAATTTCTTAAAACGGTGTATTCGGGCGAGGAGGGCGGCATCTTGTCCATGCGGGCAAGCTCGGAGAGGCACTTTTCCTTCACGGCATCCGGCAGCCCCTTTGCCTCGATCTTCTCGCGCAGGCGGACGTTTTCCTCCACGTCGTCGCCGAGCTCTGCGTGAATGGCTTTGAGCTGCTCGCGCAAAAAATACTCCTTCTGCGATTTATCGATGTTGCGGCGCACATCCTGCGCGATCTTGCGCTCGAGGCGCGCGATCTCCAGCTCGGTATTTAAGCACTGCTCGAAGAGACGCAGCCGCTTTACGAGGTCGCGCTCCTCCAAAAGTTCTTGTTTGATGACGTCTTTGAGGCGCATCTGATGGGCGCAGACGTTGATGTACACATCGGGATCGGAAATGCCCGTGAGCGCCGCTTCGAGCTCCTTGGAGCCCTTGCCGTCGCTGCTCAAAATCTCCTTGACGAGCGCCTTTGCCGTGCGGAAATACGCCTCTTCGAGCGTCGGTTCGCCGCGCTCGGTGGCAAGTTCCTCCGTCACGCAATAGATATAGCCGCCCTCGAAGTTGAACTCGCGGGCGCGGGCACGGTACAGCCCCTCTGCAAACACGCGCACCCTGTCGCCGGGAAGGCGCGTCACCTGGCGGATGACGGCGACCGTCCCCACGCGGTTGAGATCGCCCGCCTCCGGGAACTCCTTCTGCGGATCGCTCTGGCGGGTGACAAAGACGTATTTTTCATTCCCCTCCGCCCGCTCTATCGCCGCGAGCGAGAGCCCGCGCCCCACGTCGAACGCGACCGTCGTATCCGGAAATACGACCTGCGTGCGCATGGGGATGACGGATAATATTTTGATCTTGTTCGCATCCATCTTTCTACCTCTCGCCGCAGCCGAAAGCATACACTGCGGCATCTACTCATTTATCACACAAATTGCGCCCTTTCAATCAGGTTTGGAAAAATTTCCTGCCCGCGCGCCCCCTAAGCGCGCAAATGCGCCGCGCAAGGCGCCCTGCGCGGGAAGCCCGCCCAACGCCGCGGCACAAAAAGCGCAAAAGGGCGCCCCCGACTGCTGCGGGAACGCCCCTTTTTTTAAGCCTCTTCTTCGAAGTCTTCTTTGCCGACGCCGCAGAGCGGGCAAGTGAAGTCATCGGGGATCTCCTCCCACTTGGTGCCGGGCGCGATGCCGTTATCGGGATCGCCCGCAGCCTCATCATACACATACCCGCACACCGTGCATACATACTTTGCCATATCTGTCACCTCCAAAGCCCTTACGGGCAGATTTTACCGTTGCATATCCTCGGCAATGCACTTGCCGAGCGCGCGGAGCGCCGCAGCGCCCTCTTGCGTGACGGCGGAGAGCACCGTCACCTTCCCGCCGAGCTGCCGCATGTTCTTGCAGCCGGAGAGCGCCGCCTCCATGAGCCCGCCCGCCTGCGGCGCCCAAGAACCGTTCTCCACCACGGCGAACGCCCTGTTCTGATAGTTGTGCGCCTTGAGATCGTTGAGGAAATTCTCCATGCTGACGAACACGCCGTTGTTGTACGTCGTTGCGGCGAACAGGGCGTGCGAACAGCGGAACGCCTCGGAGAGGAGCTCATCGGGCGAAGTGACTGAAACATCGAATACCTTCACCTTTGCGCCCGCCTCCGCCGCGGCGGCTGCCGCGATCTCGGCGGCGTTCTGCGTATGCCCATACACCGAGGCATAGAAGACGGCGAGGCACTTCTCCTCCGGCTCGTAGGCGCTCCAAGTGAGATATTTTTTGAGGAACCACCCGAAGTTTTCCCGCCAAACGGGACCGTGCAGCGGACAGACGAGACGAATGGCGAGACCCGCCGTCTTTTTGAGAACGTTTTGCACCTGCACGCCGTACTTGCCCACAATGTTGAAGTAATAGCGGCGGGCATCATCCAGAAAATCGCGCTCGAAGTCGATATCTTCCGCAAAGATGCTGCCGGGGAGCGCGCCGAACGTGCCGAAGGCATCTGCCGAAAAGAGGATGCCGTCTTCGGGAATGTAGGTGAGCATGACCTCGGGCCAATGCACCATGGGCGCAAACATAAAGGAGAGCGTGCGCCTGCCCACGGAGAGCGTATCTCCCTCCTTGACGAGGTGCAGCGCCCCGTCAAACCCGAAATAGTTTTTGAGCATGACCGCCGTCTTCTGATTGGCGATCACGGTGGCGGAGGGATATGCTTCGAGCACGCGCCGAAGGGTCGCGGAATGGTCGGGCTCCATGTGGTGCACGACGACGTAATCGAGCTGCCGACCGCCGAGCGCATGGGCGAGGTTTTCAAAAAAGAGGTCGGCAACGGCGCTGTCTACCGTATCGAAGAGCACCGTCTTTTCATCCGTTAAGAGATAGGCGTTGTACGAGACCCCGCGCGGCACGGGGTAGGCGCTCTCGAAGAGCGCGAGGCGGCGGTCATTCCCGCCGAGATAGGTAAGATCTTCCGCAATGCGGATGGTATTTTGCATAAGTTGCTCCCAAATGTTTACTCGGCAGCAGTATAGCACATTTTCCGCAAAAAAGCAAGAAATCGGATGCACAATCCCCCCGCGAAGAATAGAGTGCACAGACGCGCCCGTAAAAATTTGCCGCCCGCGGGCATTCGCTTGCGGGCGGCGTTCTATGATCTTCTTAAAAAACGAGCGTTTTTACAACACTCTCTTCATATGCAAAACAGGATAAGGGTTATCAAACGCATCTCTCTCTGATTTTTTGTAGATGCGAAATCCCATGTGCAAATAAAAGCCGAGCGCCTGCGGGTTTTGTTCGTTGACCGAAACTTTGTTTACGGCATAGTTTTCCACGGCATATTGCAGCAGCCGCTTTCCGATCCCCTTCCCCCTGTTTTCGGCGGAGACGAACAGCATTTCGAGCTTGTGCCCGTCTACACCCGCAAAGGCGACGGGGCTGCCCGCTTCGTTTTCGGCAACGATCAGATGCGGGATGCCCCGCAACGACAACGGCACAATCCGCTTGATACATTCGAACTCTTGTTTCGATAAAAACCAATGCGTTGCCTTAACGGAGCTCTCCCACACTTGCTGCAATGCGGCAAGCAGCCCGGCAGTTCTATCTTCTGCTTTTTTATCTTGTAACGTTACAAACATTGCCTGTATATGATAGCAAAAAATTCTGCCGGTTGCAAGCGTTTGCTCACAGCCGGCGATCGGTGCGTTATTTCCGTTCGAGACAAATCAGAGTCTCGACATGTTTTGTCTGCGGGAACATATCGAAGGGCTCGACGGAGTAAATGGCGTATTTGCCGCAGGGCTCCTGCCCGAGCGCGGCGGCTTTTACAAGTTCGCCGCCCTCCCGTTCGACGAGCGTACCCGTCAGCAGTCCGACGTCGCGGGCGAGCGTGGCGGGATCGCAGGAGATCATGATGATCTTTTTGACGTCCGCCTCCAGCAGCAGGCGGATGACGCTGCGCGCCGCGCCTGCGCGCGGCGGATCGAGCACGACGACGGCGCCCTGCTCGCGGGCGAGCAGCCCGGGGAGGAGTTCCTCCACCTTGCCGCACAAATTCTGCATCTTTGCGGAAAGCCCGTTGCGCTCCTTCACCGCCTCGGCGCAGCCGTGGGCTTCGGGCACGATTTCGATCCCGTAAGCCTTTTTGCACTTTTTTGCGAACTTTGCGGTGAGCAAGCCGCCGCCCGCATAGCAATCGATGACGGTATCGCCCGCCTCTGCAAGTGCGAGCGCGCGGTCGTAGAGCTTGCCGCGCACGTTCTCGTTGACCTGCACGAAGGTCTGCGGCCCCGCCTCGTAGGCAATGCCGCCCTCCGTACACTCGTAAGTGCCCTTTCCTTTGAGGAGGACAAATTCTTCGCCGAAGATGACGTTCGTGCGCTTCTCGTTGAAGTTGAGATAAAAGCTGTAGGCGGGGAAGATCTCATCGAGCAAAAAGAGGAAATAGTCGATGCCCTTGATCTCCCGCACGGTGGTGACGAGGGTGACGATAAACTTGCCGCGCAGCTCGCGCACCACGATATGGCGGAGCTGCCCCTCGCCCGTCTCGTCGTCGTAGCCGTCCAGCCCGCACTTCTCCATAAAGCGCAGGAGCGCCCCGATGAGCTTCTCCGCCCACGCGGGATGGATGGGACAATCTGCGGCGGATACGATGCGGTGGGAGCGCTCGGCATAAAAGCCGACGACGTTCTGCTCCCCCTGCCGCCCGATGGGGAGCTGCAGTTTGTTGCGGTAGGCGTACTCCTTTTCGCTGCGCTCGCAGGGCGAGACGGGCACGTCCGCACCGCCGATCTTGCGCAGCGCATCTTTGACGAGCGCCGTCTTGAATTTGAGCTGCGCGCGGTATTTGAGGTGCTGCAACTGGCAGCCGCCGCACCGCCCGAACACGGCGCACTTGGGGCGCACGCGCTCCTCGGCGGGCGTTAAGAGTTCCTCGATCTTGGCATAGGCGATGCTGCCCTTTACTTTGAGCACCTTGACCGCGGCGCGCTCCCCCGGGAGGAGTTGGGGCACAAAGAGCGTCTCCCCTTCCAAGCGCACGATGCCCTCGCCCTGCGTGCCGAGCGCATTGCATGTGACAACGAGTTTTTCGTTCTTTTCCATGCCCATACCTCCTTATCTTCCGATGCGGCGGACGGCATAGTCCACAGACCGCTGACAGAAGAAGATCGCCGCATCGTACACGGCAAAGAAGAGCGTGCCCCCCGCAAAGAGAAACCAATAGAGGTTATCTTGCACGAAGGGATACCACGTCTGCTGCTCGAACCCGAGAAATTCGCCGAGCACCACCCATGCAAGCCACATTGCAAGGTCAAACCATACGGCTTTGACGGCAAAGACGACGGCATGCAGCCATGCGTGTTTTACATACTTTTTTTGCAGATAATTGACGAGCGGATGCCACCCGAAGAAGGCGACGAAGGGCAAGAGGCGCATCACCCCCACCACGAACCCCGTAAAGAGGAAGGAGAGGATGACGGCGCCCGCGAGCGCAAGCGCATATCCCCATAAAAACTGCTTTGCGAGCGGCACCATGAGCGCAAAGACGGCAAACAAAAAGCCCGCGGCGAGCAAAAAGTCCACATACGCGCCCAAGGTGAGCGAGATGACCGCGACCGCGCACGCAATGGCAGAAAGCGCGAGCTCAAAGGAACGTGATTGCCGCTTCATGGCACTTTTGCCTCCTTTTTCGTCTTATGTGGAACTTGCGCCGCCGCGCCGTTCCGGAAAAGCGGAAAAAATGTGCATGCCGTCAGTGGCAGTTACAGCACAGATTAAACAGACAGTTGACGCACAGGAAGGTATAGCACATGGAGGCGCAGTTGGCGCACCAATTCCCGCCCATCTGCTCATCCTGCGCCATGCGCGGATCGGGGTTGGTGTTGGGCGCGCCGCCCGTCTGTTGGCGGTACTCCGCACGCGATCTGAGCTTTTCGTAAGATTCGCGGTATTTGGGATTTGCGCCGTCCATCTGCATGGCGATCTCGAGCTGCTTCTTGCTCTCGTTCATCCAATTCTTTTTATAAAAGACGATGGATTGCAGATAGTGCCACTCGGCGCTGCGCTCGTTGAAATCATCGAGCAGCTGCTGCGCCCGCGCAAGATCTCCGCTTTTGATGGCGGCGGAGACATCTTCGAACGACGAAGTGCCGCTCGTATTTTTAGCGCTCTCTTTGCGCGCTTCCATGATCTCCGCATAGGCGGCATCGAGCTTGCCGAGCATGCGCGCGGCGTTGTTGCCCGCTTCGCCATCCTGCCACTTTTCCTCGTTGTACTTTGCTTTGAGGCGTTCGTAGTTTGCGCGGATCTCTTCATCGGTGGCAAATTCGCTGACTTCCAAGATCTTGTAATTTTCTTGATTCATGAATATATTCCTTCTCCCTTAACAGGTCTTATACAAAGCTTATTTGATGGGCGCGGGCAGCTCTTTGCGCGCCTCGCCCTTGAAGACGCGCTCCGTCTCGAGCGGGATGCCGCGCAGGATGACGTTATCGGTGAGGTCGCGGTTGAAGGAGAACGGGATGCCCGCAAGCCCTTCGCGCATGCTGTAAAAGAGCGTATCGAAGAGGAAGGCGATCTCCTGCCCGTTCGCCTCCATGAGCTGCGCACGGCTGCCCGTGCCGTATGCCGCGGCAAAGGCGTTGTAGCGCCCCTTTTTTCCGTCCTCTTCGTAGTCGTCGAGCGCGTCGATGAGGTAGATCCACTTGCCCACGGCGTAAAAGAGCTGCTCGCTCGCGGGGGAGGACTTCTCCTTCAGAAAGTGCGCGGAGAGCGCCTTCATGAGCGCGGCGGTGGGCTCGGCGGCTTCGTCCAACGAGGCGGTCTGCTTCTCCTCCGCCGCCGTCTGCGCCCGCATATACTCCTCCACGAGCGCCACGAGCGCGGGATAGCGCTTCTTCGCGCGGCGGTAGCCCTTTTTGAACCACGCGCGCTTGAACCGCCCGCCCGTGCGGTCTGCAACGTCATCTGCCGCCTTCTGATAGGCGAGCGCCGTATTCAGCGCCCCGAGCTCTTGGGTGAGATCGTCCGCCGCGGCGATGGGACGCTTGCGGATGGCATGCTCGAAGCAATTTTTGCGCTCGATCTTGACGTCGATCCCCATCATATTATGCAGCAGCGCCGAGAGAAAGGTCACGTCGTAAGTGAGCCCGAGGCGCGCACGCTGCCCGCAGGATACGCCGATGCCCTTACACAGCCCGCAGTAGAGCGCCTTGTAGAGCATGAAATCCTTGATAAAGAGGTTGGGCAGATCGTAGCGAATGTATCCGAACACCGCTCACTCTCCCCTGTAAAAGCCGACTTTGCGGTAGACTTTGGAGAGCGTCTTGCGGGCGGCGCGGAACGCCTCCTCCGCCCCGCGTTTGAGCACCTCTGCAAGATAGCCCTTATCGGCGAGCAGGCGCTTTTGCTCCGCCTGCACGGGCGCGAGCGCATCGGCAACCGTCTCCCCCACGGCGAGCTTGAACTCGCCGTAGCCCCTGCCCTCGAACGTCTTTTCCGCCTCGGCAACGGTGCAGCCCTTGAACGCCGCGTAAATGTTGAGGAGGTTGGTCACCCCGGGCTTGTCCTCGGAGGCGACGATGCGGTTATCGCTATCCGTAACGGCGCGCTTGAACTTGCGCATGACGGTATCCCGATCATCCGAAAGGAAGACGGAGGCGTTGGGATTTTCGTCCGACTTGCTCATCTTGCGGAGCGGATCTTGCAGGGAAGTGATCTTGGCGCCCTCTTTGAGGATATACCCCTCGGGCACGCGGAAGGTCTCGCCGTAGCGGTTGTTGAAGCGGATGGCGATATCGCGCGCGATCTCCAGATGCTGCCGCTGGTCCATCCCCACGGGCACGAGGTGCGCCTGATACAAAAGGATATCCGCCGCCATGAGCACGGGGTAATCCATGAGCCCCATGTTGATATTTTCCGCATGGCGGGCAGCCTTATCCTTGAACTGCGTCATGCGTTCCATCTCCCCCACATAGGTGATGGTGTTGAGCACCCACGCGAGCTCCGCGTGCGCGGAGACGTTGGACTGCACATACAGCGTGCACTGTTCGGGATCGACGCCGCAGGCGATATAGAGCGCGGCGAGCTCGAGCGTGCGGCGGCGCAGGAGCGCGGGCTCCTGTTTGACCGTGATGGCGTGCATATCGGCAATGGCGTAAAAACAGGTGAACGCATGCTGCAGCCCCACCCAATTGCGGATGGCGCCGATATAGTTGCCGATGGTAAGGTTGCCGCTCGGCTGTACTGCGGAATACAGGATTTTTTGCGTAGTATCTTCCATATTGCTCTCAAAAGAAAGGTTTCAAGCCAATTATACCACACCCGTGCTCAAATTGCAATGGGTAGTGCGCCGACTTTGTGAAAAATTGACGCAACAAGCGATGAGAAATTTTTCACATACACAAAACCGCCGCCGCGCACGGGACCTTCCGTGCGCGGCGCAAAGGCAGAAAATGCCCGTTTTTTACTTACGGTTGAGAAATCTCTGGATCTCTCCAAGGCGTTTTTTGATATCTTCAAGCTCGCGGATGACGGCAACGGGCGTGTGAAGATCGGTATCCGTGACGCCGAGCAGATAGTCGCACGTCACATGAAAAAACTTGGCAAGCGCAATGACGGCGACCGCATCGGGCACCGTTTTCCCCGTTTCGTAATTGGAGAGGGTGCGCTGATCGATCCCCGTTGCGGCGGCAACGTCCGCCTGCCGCAGGTCGCGGTCCTCCCGCAGGCTGCGCAGTCTGTATGCAGAAATATTTTTCTCCATAATATAAATATACTATATTTTTTCTATAAAATGCTTGACGCACCAATATAATTAGTATATAATTACGATATACCAATATTTTGGTATACGGGAGGAACCTATGACGCAATATGAAGGCATCTGGCTCAACGACGGCGAAGAGGTGATTTGCAAGCTTCGCAAAAGCATGCTTGCCGCGCTCAGCGGCGTTATCGGCTTTGTCATCTTTCTCATCCTCGGAATCGTTATCTTTGCCACGACCGGCGTCTTCCGAGTGTCCACCCCGACGACGGGTGAAGTCCCTGTTGAGGCTGAAGAAATGATGCAAACGGTAAACCGTACAGTCCGCACGTTTCGCATAATGAACATAGCATACGGGTGCAGCCTTATTTTTATAGGAGCGCTGATCCTTCTCTGCGTGCTGCTCTCTTTGGCGCACGTCAAGCTCATTCTCACCAACAGGCGCGTGATCGGCTCGCGCGGCGTTTTCTCGCGCAGCAACATCGATATCCCCATCTCCAAGGTCGATGCGATCAACATCAGCCGCAGTTTGTTCGGCGCCATCCTCGGCTATCAGAGCGTGCAGGTGCTCTCCCCTTCCACGACGGCGATGTCCCGCAGGGGGAAGGGCGCGATGTTCCGTTATGCAAAAAACGCGACGGAGTTCAAAAACGCCGTTTTGCAGGTGATCGATCAGCTCGAAAAGAAGGAAAAGCCCGCGCAGTAAACTGTTTGGGCAAGCAAAAAAGATCCCGAAGGAGCCCTCGGGATCTTTTTTGGAAAAACTTATACAAATTGCAAAACTTCTTCGAACATCTTCTCGGGAGAGACGACCTTCTTGAAGCGGACGGGCTTATAGCGGATGGCTTTGAGCGGCTCCGGCACCTTCATGGCGGTGAGCAGATTGATGCGCTTGATGCCCTTGAAGCTATCCTTCACATCGTTGCCCGTGAGCGCGTAAAGCACATCCTGCGGGAACTTATAGGGGCTTGCGGTGGAGACGACGACCATGGGCGGGAGTTCCGCTTTGGGGTCTTCTTTGCGCAGATGCTCTTCGTAGCGCTGGGCAACGCTCATCGCAACGCCCGTATGCGTATCCATGGGATAGCCGTATTCCTCGAAGAAATCGTACATGCAGTCGACGGTATCCGCCTCGTTGGTGCAGCCCGCATAGAACTCCTTGCGGTAGGCTTGCAGCTCCTCGGCGCGGAGGGAATACCGCCCCGTTTGCGCAAGCTGCGCCATGCGCTCCTTGGTGAGCGCCGCGTTCCTGCCCGAGAGCTCGAAGACGAGCCGCTCCAAATTGGAGGAGACGAGAATATCCATCGAAGGAGACATCGTCTTAAAGAAGGGGCGCTTACTATCGTACACGCCCTGCGCCCAAAAATCGGTGAGGACGTTGTTCTTGTTGGAGGCGCAGACGAGCGTCCCGACGGGCAGCCCCATGCGCTTTGCATAGTACCCCGCGAGGATATTGCCGAAGTTGCCCGTGGGAACGGTGAAGTTGACCTTATCCCCCATCTTGATCTGTTCGGACGTGACGAGGTCGCAGTACGCCGAGAA
>CALVLO010000030.1 GCA_944338265.1 uncultured Clostridia bacterium | reverse complement strand
GATAGAAGAGGAAGCCGTCGCCGTTTGCTTCGGGATAGCGCTCCGCGTTGCCCTCGTAATAATCGTAGATCTCCTGATAGGACCAATTGAGGTTGTTGGCGTAGATATTCGTCGACCAATACAGGTTGCCGACGACGCCGTATTGCGCCTGCATCCAGCTCACCATGCGCGGCGAGAGCATCGTATCATCGATGCGGTAGGTCGCATACGGCGGCTCGGGCGCGACGCAGCCGTACCACCACTTCTGCGTCTGGCTGTAATAGTTTGCCCTGCCCTCCTCGGTATCGTAGTCATCGAAGAGCGGGCAGCCGCCCTCGAGATAGGGCAAGATCTCCTCGTAATCGGTATTCGCCGCAATGGTGACGATATGATAGAGATCGTAAAGGCTCTGCACGACGCTGTCGATGAGCGCATCCGTCGCCTTGGGGTTGGCGGATTTGATCGCATCTCTGGCGCCCGCATACTCGACCGCAAGCGCATTCGCCGTATTGCGGGAGATGATGCTGATCATCTTGACCGTAGAGTAGCCCTGCGCGTTCTTCGTCTCGTCGATGAGGCGGTAGTAAGTGACGAGCTTGGAGACGATATCTGTGCCCTCGGCAAAGCTCTTTTCTGCAAACGCCCTGAGGTACTTGGTCATCACCTCCGCATCCACGACCTCGTAGGTGCCGAAGGTATCGTTGACGACGGCATTCACCGCGGCAGTCGTGAAGTCGTAACTTTCGTGATCCTTCACATACAGCTCGGTGCTCTGCTCCTGGCGGAGCGCAGAGGTATCGATGTCCTTCGCGTTCACGCGCGCGGTGGAATAGGGCAGGGAGATGGTAGAGACGTTGTACTCCTGCACATACTCCCACGCCTTATTGACGTATGCCTGAATGCCCTCCTCCGACTCCACGTCAAAGTCATAGAGGATGATATTGGGATTGAGGCGGTATTCGTAGAGCGCCTTGTTGTACTGATCGAACATCTCCTGCGAGCTGTCCAGCTCCCCCTTATAGAAGAGCCACTCGTTCAAAAAGACGCTCTGCGTGTGATTTTCCTGCGAGACGGTGACGTTGCGCACGTCGAGCGAGACGGGCACCTTTGTGCTCTCGCCCGCAATGGTGACGGTGACCTCGCCCGTATACACGCCCGGCGCCTGATCGGCGGGCACATGGAAGCGGACGTACAGCCCTTGGTTTTCACCCGCCTGCACGACGTTCTCCCCCACCGCCTTTACGTTTTCGACGGGGACGAGCGCATCGGGGTAGTTGCCCGCCTCGACGTTGCCATACGGCTTGGAGACGTTGATGTACTTCTCGTGGAAGATCTCCACGTTCTCTGCCGAGAAAGTATTACCCCCCCCCGATGTGAGATCGCCCGCTTTCACCTCGTAGGAGAGCGTCTCCTCCGCGCTGAGGATGATCTGCGCGGCTTCGTACTCGCCGCGCGCGGCGAGCACTTCGAGCCCGTCCGTCTTCACGGACGCATAGTCGGATGCGGGCTTGCCCTGAAGCACCTTTTCCGTGCCCGAGACGCACCAGACTGCGGCATCTTCGAGCGTACCGGGGTACTTCTGCTCCTCCGACTTCCCGCCGCAGCCCGTAAGGGCTGCAAACGGGACAACGAGCGCCAATAAAATGGCTGCTTTCTTTTTCATCGGTTTCCCTCCTTATTGTTTGATTTAGCTCAATCCTGCAAGTTCGAGCGCGTTTTGGAAGCGGCTCCCGCTCGTCCAATAGGTGATGGTCTCCTCGAAGTAGGTCTTGGGCGTATCCTTCGTCTCCTCCGCGCGCAGGATGGTATACCAATCCTGACGGTAGAACACGTTCACGCTGCCGTAGTAGTAGAGCGGGAACTGATTTTCCATGGGAAGCGTCTCGATGGTGTAGCTCGCGCTCTCGGCGGGGATGAGATAGTCGATCTTCGTCTTCTGCATGTTGGAGAAGCTATTGTACAGCTCGGGCGCCTTTTCTTTGACGTTGTACTCAAAGGGCAGGAAGGAGCCCATCGTCGCCTCGGCATACGCCGCCTGCGCGATGTCCGTCGCCATAAAGAGCATGAAGTCGACCGCCATATCCTTTGCCGTCGCGTTCGCAGGAATGAGCCCGTTGTGCACGCCGCCGATGGAGTGCACGACGCCGCGCGCCTCCTGCACCGCTGCGAGCACGCGCTCGTAGGTGAAGCCCTTGGAAGACGTGCCGCCCGTGCCACTAAACTGCGCATCGATGAGCGCCTGCGGGACGGTCTTGGTGTTGTCGTCTACATAGTCGACCATCGCGGAGAGCAGCTCGTCGTTTATGCCGTAGCGCTCGCCGAGCGCGCTGATGACGGGCACGCGCATCGTCTTGAAGTCGTTTGCCTTCTCGCCGAGGCGCTCGAGCATGTTCGACATTTCCGCCGTAAACCAATCGCCGTTGGCGTGGAAGAGCCAGCCGCCCTCCTCGAGCGAAGTCCCGTTGAGGAACTTGGACTGCACCTGCTGGAAGGTCTCCGACCAGCCGCCCGGATCGAGATAGCCGCCGATCTTGCCCGCATCGATCTCGGAATAGGGCGTGCCGTTCAGATCTGTTCCCTCGTAATTCTTGCCGTGGTAACGCAGCAGGCTGCGCATGGTCTCGAGCGCCTCGTTTCTGCCCGTGTGCGATTCGAACACGGAAGAATCCGCAGAGCTCTGCCCGAAGGGAACGCCCTCCCAATACTGATAGAACTCATCGACGCTCTCGTACTGCGCCCACCAGGTGTTAAAGAGGTTGGTGATGTAAGTATCGTCCTTGGATTGGTAGAAGGCAAATCCACCTTCCTCCCAATCATACGGCCCCGTATGCGCGTTGTCCCACTCTACGCGGAGCGCCTCACAGATGGCGAGCAGCTCGTCGGTGGTGTTGGGCGTCTCCCCCTGCTCCAAGCCGAGCTCGGGATGCTCCGCAATGAAGGCGTTCAAAAGGCGCTCGTTGTAGATGATGGAATCCATACCGTCTGCCCACGACATGGAGAAATACCGCTCGCTATCGGGGTTTTCCGCATCGAGATAGCGGTTCATGCGGACGTAGTCATCCTTCATCTTTTCCTTAAAGGTGACCTCCTCACCGGGGACCTTTTGGTTATACACCTCCTCCGTGAGTTCCATTACGTTGCCGCCCGGCACGAGCTGCGCCTGCAGCCACATATCGAACATGAGATCGAAGGTGTTTGCCGAAGGCGTGGAAAGGCGGGTGCTGCCGTAATCCTTTCTGTCGCTCGTCTGGAGCTTATAGTTGTTCTCCATTGTGGCGCCGGGGTACTTTTCCTGCACCCAATCCTGCTCGAAAAACTTCTCTGCAACGGCATCCACCCAAGCGGTGCCGTAACCGAGGTCGACGCAGTAGACCTCGAGGAAGTCGGGCGTATCGGGCACGCTGCCGCACCCTGCGAATGCCGCGCCGCCGACGGCGAGCATTACGCCGCCCATGAGCACGCATCCTGCTTTCTTCATCGTTCTTTTCATCATGATCCTCCTAAAAATTTCTTGGTTTTTGTGGTTGGAAAGCCGTTCACTCTTTGAGCCCGCCGACGGTGAAGTTCGACATGATCACATCGGAGAAGCCCGCAAAGATGGCAATGATGGGCACGCACGCAATGAGCAGCGCTGCATAGTAGATGGGATAGCTCCCGCCGTCGCCGCGCTTGAGCGAGCTTTCGATCACATACAAGCCCGAAGCGAGCGTCGGATAGTCCGGCATGTACAAGATCATCGTCATATAGTCGTTCCACGCGCCGATGAACGCCATGATGCACAGCGTTAAGAGCGCGGGCCACGCCTGCGGGAGCATGACGCGGAAGAAGACCGTGGCATGGCTGCCGCCATCGATGAAGGTGGCTTCCGCATAGCTCCACGGGAGCGAGCGGAAGAAGCCGTACAGCACAAGGAAGTTGAACCCGAAGCCGCCGAACGTCGTTACGATCGCATAGAGCGGGTTGTTGTAGAGCCCGAGCTGATAGACGAGCTTGAAAAAGGAACCCGTGTTGCCGATGATGGGAATGGTCATCGAGAAGATGGCGATCCCGTAAAAGACGCCGCGCAACTTAAAGCGGTATTTTGCAACGCAGTAGCTCGTGAGTGCACTTGCGAACACGCCGCTCGCCGTGCAGAGCGCAGAATACCAGATGCTGTTCAGGAACATGAGCGGGAAGCCCACGACGCTCCCCGTGGAAGTTTCGAGCTCCATCTCGGTAAACGCCTTGCCGTAGTTGGAGAAGAGCGCCTTTTCGGGGAAATTGAGGTGCGAACTTTCGAGCAGGTACTCGTAGGGATCTTTCAGCGAGTTGAGAAACATGTAGAGGAAGGGAAAGATGAGCGAGAAGGCATAGATGGCGAAGATGGCAAACACAAAACCGAAGAGCACCTTCTCCCGCGGGCTCCGCTTGCGCAAGATGGAAGCTTCGCTCGAAAAATTCTCTGTTTTCTTTTTCTTCAAAACACCCATATCGCGCCTCCTCAATATTCCGGGGTGGGAACTTTTTCAAGCCCCCAACGCACAAGCAGGATGAGCGGGACGGTAACGAGCGTAAAGCAAAGCCCCGTTGCCGAGACGATGCCGAACTCCCCGCCTGCGCCGCTGCCCTGCTGACCGTACACCTTTAAGAAGATCCAGAAGTTGATGGTCGTCGTCTCGTAATCGCCGTTGGTGAACAGAAGGATGGGTCCCGAAGAGTTGACGATGCCCGTAAAGGTGAAGATGAGCATGGTGCAGATGGTGGGCCAGATGAGGGGCAGGATGATCTGCACGAGTTCGCGGAAGGGCCCGCACCCCTCGAGGCGCGCCGCCTCCAATACATCGACGGGCACGCGCGCCATCGCCCCGCCAAAGAGCAGCATGTTGCCGCCAAAGCCCGTCCATATGACGAAGAGTACGATCATCAGCGTCGCCGTTTTGGAATTGGCGAGCAGCCCCTCGGGCGGGAGATGCCCTCCGAAGAGCGCCGCGAGCGCCTCAAAGGGACCGCCCGGATCGACGATGCTTCTGTACGCCGCGACCATAACAACGCCCGAGATGATCGCGGGCAGATAGAAGATGACGCGGAAGACCTTGTTCAGCCAAATGCGCTTGTACAGGAAGTATGCGATGACGAGCGCGCCCGGAAGCTGCAGCAGCACCCCCACCGCAAAGTAGATCATCGTATTCTTTACCGCGACGCCGATGGTCTTGCCCGTTGTGGCGTGCAGTTCATCCCAAAAGGCTGCAAAGTTGTTCCAGGTGAAGCCGCCGCGCGTATCCTGAAAGGCGAGCGCGATGGATTGCACATTGACGAACAGCCAAAAGATGAGCCACTGCAAAACGGGCAACGCAAGCATGCAGGCAAGAAAGATGAGTTCGCCGCGTTTTTTGCCGCCCATCGAGCCGAACTTGCCCTTTTTGGGCGGTTTTTGTTCGGTCTCCACGCGCGTTGCCGCGGCATCGGTTGCCGTATTCATCCTGCTTTTCCTCCTTATCTTTTTTTATCTCTTATCCCAAAGCGTAAGGCGGAACAGCCGCGCCGCATACGCTTGGGGAAAGGTCACCTGTAAGATGCCGTTGGCGAGCACAAAGTCGGTTGCGGGTGAACGCGGGTAGACGGCTTCGCACCGCGCCGAGGCAAACGCCCCCAGATGCACCACGGCATCTCCCTTTCCGCCCATGCTCCACACCGCGAGATAGAGCTCGCCGTCCGCCATGAGCCCGCACGCCGCGCTCTTATCGCCAAAGCGCGCAAACCCGTTGGGGAAGAAGGGCACGGCGCGCCGCTTGAAGGGTGCGATCTGCTTCATGAGGGCGATCCCCTCCCGCACGAGCGCCTGCTGCCCCTCGCCGAGCAGCTCGATGTGGGAGGCGAGATGGATGCGCCCGAGCATGGCGTTGACCATGTTCATGATCACCGTCTCATCCAAGACGTGCCCGCGCACCCAATCCTCCGTCGGGCAAAAGCCCTTCACCCAGCTATCTACGGGGTAGCTCCATACGCCCGCCTGCTCGGGCAGGACCGCCGCAAAGATGTTCGCCGCGATCCACGGGTACTTTCTGTAATCGGTCTGATCGGAGCTCGAGATGAGCGACCACTGCGCCGTGGAGGCATAGTCGAGCCGCTGCCCGCCCGAAGCGCACCCTTCGATGATGAGCGCGGGATACCGCCTGCGCACGCCCGCCACCCACGCAAAGAACGCCTGCGTGGCGAGTTCCAGCCCCCGCCCCGGCTTATCGCCGTATGTATCCGTGCCGCTTCCGCAGTCCTGATTGTAATCGAATTTCAGATAATCCGCGCCGTACTCTTGCACGATGCGGTCTACAACGCCGTCCATATAATCGCAGACGGCTTTACAGCGGTAATCGAGAAAGCGCCTTCCGCCCACGATGACGGGCTTGCCGTCGCGGCAAAACCACGCTTCGGGCGGGTAGGCATCGATCATCTCCGTACATGCCTGCCCCACGACTTCCGGCTCGAGCCACAGCCCCGCCTTCATGCCGTGGCGGTGGATCTCCTCCACAATGCTGCGGATGCCGTGCGGAAAGCGCTTTTTGCTCTCCCGCCATTGCCCGACGTAGGGATAGATAACGTCGCCATCCTCCTCGTTGTGCCAGCCGCAGTCGATGACGTAGATCTCCGCCCCGAGCGCCGCGGCAACGGGCACCATCTTGCGCGTGCGCTCCTCGGAGGGGCTGTCCCACGAGAGGTGCATATAGTCGTTGAAGACGACGGGCAGCGCCCCGTCTGCCGTGCAGGGCGAGAGGAGATGGCGGCGGTACTTGGTCATTTCGGCAAGTACTTCCCCGCTGCTTTCGCCAAAGCACACCGCCGTTGCGGGCGTCTCGTAGCACTCCCCGGGTGCAAGGCGCACCTCCCACTCGTGTTCCCACGCATCGGCGCCGCCCGTGTAAAGGTAGATGCCGCGGTCGCACTCGCCCATCTCCCAATACCAATCGTTCGGGCTCTCGATCTCGAACATAAAGCATCCGCCGCGGCGTTCGAGGATCGCCTGCGGGAGCTCCTCTTTGGAGGACCACCCTCCCTTATTGCAGCCGCATACCCTGCGGAAGCTCGCGTGCCCGCTGCTGTACAGCCCCGCCTCAAAGAGGCTTGCGGTGCGCGGCTGGCTCTCGCAGTGCAAAAAAAAAAAAAAACGGCTGAGACGGGTGCGTTTGAGGGAGGAGATGCCATCCCCCGCAATGCCGTAGAGGACGAACGAACTCACCTGCGCGATGCCGAGCGTCTCCTTGGTGAGATTGCAGATGCGGTGCGAAACGCGCAGCACCGAACTATCGGGATAGCGGCGGAAGATCATCACCGATCGCAGCGATCGCGAGCGCTGCTCGATCTCGAGCACGTCGCCTTCGAGGCGGTGCGCATGATAGCAAAGCGCCTCCCCCTCCGCCGTCGGCACATGCTTGCCGTCGCGGCTGAGTTTGTTCTGCCCCGTGAGCGCGCATTCCGCAAGCGGGCTCTCGCCGCGGGAAAGCACAATGGCTGCACGCCTGCCCGCGCAAAGCCTGAAGGTAAAAGCCCCGAATGTAATGTCCATGCGTCCTCCGTATTTCTCCGCGCCCTTACGCGCGCGGCAAGTGTGCTGCGATCTCTTGATCGACCGCCTCCCGCACCTTCAAAAATGCGGAGGCGCCGTGCGGGTACTCCGTGAACCCCGCAAACCCGTGTGCCCGCAGCAGCGCGAGCACATGCTCCCTGCCGCACAGTCTCTCGAGGAGTTTGAGCGCCCGATAGTCCTGCAAGCCTGCGCGGAACACTTCCAGCCGCAGCGAACTCAGCGCGCCCTTCTCCCCGGGGTAGACGATGAACGCATCGCCCGACTCGAAAAACCCGCCCGCATCCGTCTCGAAGAAGGGATCGACGCTCCTTGTGGAGAGCGCGGTATTGTAAAAGTTGTATCCCCAATGCAAAAAGCCCTGTGCGCCGTTCAGATAGAGCTGCATCCCGATGACGCGCGTCCGTTCGGAGGGCATGTTCATGATGCGGTTGGAGAGATTTTTATTGCACTGCGGAAAACAATAGTATGCCCAAAAAGGCTTGCCGCTTTGCACGAACGGCTGCGCGGCGTCCGTTGCGGCAACGGGAATATCCACGAGCCCCTGCTCCGAAAACGCGATCTCGCTCATCGCATCAATGTGCGTAAAATCGGGCAGAAGGCGCTTGACGAAGCGGCGGCGGGCGGCATAATCGTTCAGCCAATATTCGCTCGGCTCATCGGAAATGTGGATGAACGAGCGCTCCCTGTAACCCCGCTCCCGCAAAAAAGCGCCGAGCTGCGGCAAAAACGCCTGCAAGAATGCCGTATACGCCTTGCCCGCCGCGGGCGTATCCCAACCGAAGATGCGCCGCTGTTTGCCGCCCTCCGAAGCGACGATCTTGGGGCAGAACTGCGCGCCCCACTGCGTGTAGAGGTGCGAAAATTCAAAATAGCGGAAACCGATGCGGTCCGCCCGCGCAAGGAATTGCCCCAAGCGCGTAAAATCAAAACAATAATCCTCGCCGTACTTTTGTACGCCGATCAGCTGCACGGTGGTGCGTTCGCCGCCCTCCATCGTATCGAGCGGGGGCGTAAAGAGCGGCACATAGACGGTATTGATGCCGTGCTCTGCCGCCATGTGCCAAAAGCTCTCCGTAAGCGCCCAAAAGTGCTTACTGAACGGCTTCACGCGATAATAGTTGCAGATGCAGTCGTAGTGCATCCAATCGGTGACGGGGATCTCGCCCGCGGGCAGCTCGCCCCGCATGACGTTTACAAAAAATTGCGTCTCGGCGAGGCGCTTCCCCTCCCTGTCCGCAAGCAGGATGCGGACGGGATGCTCCCCCGCCGCCATCCGCGCCCCATTGCCGATGGTGAGCCAAAAAGCGTTGAGGGAATTGCCCTTGAGCTGCAATGCCGCACAGTCTGCGGGCAGGAGCGGATCGGGAAAGACGTGCAGCCCCTTCGCGATCACATACTCGTCCGCATCGGGATGATCGGTGAAGTCCCCCGCAACATAGCCGACGCGGCGCACCTCCACGGGAAGGTCGCTCTCCACCGTAAGGCGGCAGTCGCGCACGGGAAGCCCGCGGTTGTATACGGCGAGCTGCATATCCGCCGTCTCGTTCTCAAAACAGGAAGTTTCCGCCGCGGGCGCGCAGACGGAATCCTGCCACAGTTTTTGCAGCGCATGCACTGCCTTGATCTCGATCATTTTCCTGCCCTTATAAAATCCGCATATTTTACCGTGTTACATAATAACACCGCCCACGAGGGCGGCGCAAGGAGGTTACATTGATTTGAATTTATATAATTGAATTTGTATCAATAAAATCAAACAAACTTCTTGACATGGCGCGGATGCGATGATATAATGACTCAAAAGACGGGGAAATCAAACAAATGAGCAACTCGGTTTTTGATAAAAACAATTGGAACAGCTGGTTCCGCGCAACATACTACGCCGTCAACACCTGGCAAAACTATAAGATCGATTATGCGCACAGCCACGACAGGCTGGAGCTTTTGTACGTCTATTACGGCGAGCTCACGCTGCTCTACGAGGAGGACGGCGAATGGAAGGAGATCACCCTCTACTCCAACGACTACGTCCTCATCGATGCCGATATTTTGCACGCCATCCGCACAGGCACGGGCGTCTCGCAGGTCATCTCCATCGAGATCAAGCTCGTGCCCGATACCAATTCGGCGCTCAAATATACGCTGCGCCATCTCATCTCCTGCGATGCGGCGATCGGCGAGCTCTTTTCGCAGCCGCAGCGGGTCGTCCGCCTCTCCGACGAAGGGCACGTCTCCTCCATCATGCACGAGCTGCAGCGCTGCCTCGGGGAGCCCGCAGGGCACGAAGGCACCTACTTTGACCTGCTCATCTCCGCGCTCTTCGCCGCCATCGGCAACGATTGCGCGCGCCACCGCTACTCCGTACGCAGCGGCATCAAATATTTGCGCCGCGCGGCGGACTTCATCGCCTCCAATTTCCACCGCGAGATCGGCTGTGGCGAGATCGCAAGGGATGCGGGCGTCTCGCTCAACTACCTCAACCGCCTGTTTTCGGAACAGTTCGGCACCACGGTGAACACCTATATCAATCACCTGCGCATCCAGGAAGCCAAGCGGTTGATCGAACGGACGGATATCCCGCTCACGGAGATCTACCGCCAGGTCGGCTATAAGACAAATCAGAATTTCAGCAAGCAGTTTATCAAGCAGATCGGGCTTGCGCCCTCCGCCTACCGCAGGCAGCTCAAAGATACGCACTCCGAGAAAAATTTTGAAGCAAACAGGAATTTCGTCTCTGAACTTCCCAAATGATCTCCCGCGCCGCCGCACGGGAGATCTCTCATTTGATACAAAAAACAGCCCCGCCGCACGGAGCTGCTTTTTACCATTCAAAATTGACCACCGCACGGGCTGAAAAACTTCCGCCCCAGCGCAAAACCACCTCCCCTTCCGCCCAAAAACAAACCAAAATCCTCCCGCAATAACTAACAATTATTCGGAGGGAAAAATTTTGAAGCCAAGTAGCGGGAAGTATATCATCTATGCCATTATTTTGCTGATCGCAATCATATTCCCCATTCTCATTTATTTTTTTTCGACCTCGGTATGCACTCCGGAGCTGAGCATCATCGTTACCGTGCTCACGATCATTTTGGATGTGCTTTCCTTGGCGTATTTTATTGTGCAGGATCTCGTTTCCAATTCCCGCACCATTGCCCACCACGGGAGCCTGAGCCTCTTTGAGACGGTGGATCGGGAGGCGGTGAGCAAAAACGTGATCGAAAGACTTAAAGAACGCCCCGACGCGCATGTTGTCTATATGGCGTGCGGCGGGCTGCCCCGCATTGAGCTGGAAAATATCAAACAGCGCATTTACGAAGATCTGACCAATTACAAAAAAATTGACGGCGAGAAGTCCTCCCGCCGCAATAGGCTTTGCATCTCCAACGTCTTTCTTCCCGCCGCCTTAGAATTGCCCACCTCTTGCCTCCCCTTGTTGTCCAAAAAAAAGGGAGGGTTCCCCCTCCACCGCTCCTACCGCATAAAGGAGGCTTTAAGGCACTTTCTTAAACTCAATCTTTGTTGGTTTTTAGCTTTCTGCGCGTTTCCGTCTCCAACTCCTTAATGCTCTTATCGGGCGTAGGCAGATTTTCGGGCATGGTGCCGCCGACTTCTTTGATCGCTTTGCGCACGATCTTGCCGACTTCGTAGTGCGCCGCGTTCGCCTTTGCGGGCGTATCCGTACCTTCACGGCGCATTTTCGCTTCGGTCTGCGTAATGCGGAAGAGGTTGGCGGCAAGCTCTTCGCTGCCCATAAAATCGAGGATTTCTTCTCCGCTCTGCAAGCCCTTGTTTTCGGCAATGTCGCGGGCGGTCAAGCCGCCGTACAAACCGCGGTACCCCGCATCCTGAAAGGCTGCGTATTCCCGGTTTGTGATGATCCCTGCTTTATGCGCCGCCTCTGCAAGCAGCATATTCTTTTGCCTGATATCGCCGCGGATGAACAGGCGCTTTTCATCTTCGGAGAGCCGCTCGTAGAGTTCGGCAAGTTCCTGTTGCCGCGTTTTGACGGCAAAGTACGTCTGCCCCCATGCGATCACTTCCTTGCGCGGATCGCCGTTCATGACAATGAGGTAGCAGGCATAGCGGGTGAGTTTGTAGTCGGTAACGGGCTTCATTTTGGTTTTGTTGAGGTCAACAAAACCTAAATCAGCCGTCTGTTTTTTGCGGGGTTTTGAAGGCATCTCCACCATTTTGATGGTCTCAACAAAATGATCCGCCACGTCTTGTTGGCTGATCTTGCAGGCGATCTGCGCAGTCGAAATAACCTTTTGGAAATTCCGCCATTCTTTATACTGCAATGCCGCTTGCAACTCGCGGGCAAGCCAATACTCGTTGCCGCTTTCGTCGATATGGCGAAGGTCATCAAACAATTTTTTCTGTTGTGCTTCCAATTCGTTCATATCACGATTATAGCATAAAACGTATAAAATTTCAAGTCTTTCGAAACAAATCAAAAATTAAACAAAGCGCCGTTGCCGTCTGCTAAAGAGGGAAAATAAGCGCCCCTCCCCCTCATTGCGAGAAAAAAGCAAAAAAAATCATAGAAAAAGGCAAAAAGTTTTTGCGGGGGGATTGACAGAACGCCTTTCTGCGGATATACTTTAGGCAAGAAAAGAACAAAGGAGGAATTTCCTATGAAAGTAACACACGCACGGGCAGTTGCGTC
>CALVLO010000029.1 GCA_944338265.1 uncultured Clostridia bacterium | reverse complement strand
TAACGCGGCAACGCCGCTTTAAGGGGGGACGTCGCCGCATCCGCGGCGACAGGGGGGATCTCCTCTTGCCTTCCCCCTTGGGGGAAGGGGGACCGCTTGCGGTGGATGAGGGGATTTCCTCCTTGCCTCCCATCTCTTGTTGCGAGGGCTGCAAATCCCGCCAACCCCCAACACGGTTGGCAGCATCCTAATCTGTTTATGCCCCCGCCGCGACAGCGGCGGGGGCATAAATAAAAAATCCCCTGCCGCCGAGCGTTTACGCTCGGCGGCAGGGGGATAGGGGAGAAGCTCGCAAAGCAGGAAGATAACCCTCCTTTCGTCTCCATAATTCCCACCCGCACGCATTTCCGTCTCATCCTCTTGGTGCCCCCGCCTCGCCGTCCCTCACCATCCCGCCCGCCCCCTTAACACCGCAGCAATGTCCCCCTAATACCAAAGCGGTGCCCCCCTTAACACGCCGCAGGCGTTTTAAGGGGGGATGCCGCCGAGCGTTCACGCTCGGCGGCAGGGGGGATAACCCTCCTGCCGCTCCCAATTTCTCCGCCCGCCCCGCACCATCCCGCCGCCTCCTCGGCATTTTGCCCCGTTTTTTGCCGCAGAGGGGGTATTTTTGCAAAAATTTTACCCGATTTTTCCAAAATATTTTTCAAAAGGGTATAGACAAACGCCCCATCCTGTGCTAAAATAGACGAAAGTACGATGCAGAATAGGGGCATTTCCGAGCGTACGAGGGAAGCGATGCCCCCGCGTTCTCCCGTTCGGACGGGTCAGGTCCGAAAATCCGCAACAAAAGGTTGGAACGGCATGGAAAAAATCACAGAACCGCAGGCAAGGGCTGCGGAAAAGATCGGGATCATCGATCTCGGCTCCAACTCCGCGCGCCTTGTGATCGTGCAGCTGTTCGGAGAAAATCACTTCATGGTGGAAGACGAGCTCAAAGAGAGCGTTCGCCTCGGTCAGGATATGGACAGAGACGGCTTTCTAAAGCCGCAGCGCGTGGCGGAGACCATCCGCACCCTCAAAATGTTCAAACGCCTGTGCGATGCGAGCGGCGTCACGCGCATCATCGCGGTGGCAACGGCTGCCGTGCGCCGCGCCAAAAATCAGCGCTCCTTCCTCGATGAGATCCAGGCGACGTGCGGCATCCGCGTCGACGTTTTGTCCGAAGAGCAAGAGGCAACGCTCGTGTATCGCGGCGTCATCAATTCGATGGATATCCCCAAGGGCATCATTTTGGAGATCGGCGGTGGCTCCACCAAGATCATCTACTACAACCGCCGCAATATCCTCCATTATGCGACGCTCGCCTTTGGCGCGGTCACGCTGACCGATCTCTTCGCCGATGACGGCGTCCCGCCCGAGGAACAGACGGCGAAGATCGAAGAGTTCTTCACCGAACAGTTCAAAAAGATCGAATGGCTCTCCGAGGTCGAGCCCGACGTGCAGATGATCGGCGTCGGCGGCTCCTTCCGCAACCTCTACAAGATCAACCGCCTCGTCAAAAAGTACCCGCTCAACACGGTGCACAACTATTCCTTCGCAGTGGAAGATTTTTGCTCCATCTACGAGATGGTGCGCGTCTTGGATGTCGAAAAGCGCAAGCGCATCCGCGGGCTCTCGCCCGCCCGTGCAGATATCATGCCCGCCGCGCTCGCCATTATCAAGTCGTTTACAGACTATCTGCACATCGAGTCGTTCACCGTGGGCGGATGCGGGCTGAGAGAGGGCATCATGTTCAATCAGGCAGTCCCGCAGACGGTGGAACGCCCCATTTTAGACGTATTGAGCTACTCGCTCAACACCCTCGTCAAGTACTACGGGTGCAGCGAAAAGCATATCGAACATACGGTGCGGCTCTCCATCCAGCTCTTCAAACAGCTCCGCGTGCTGCACAAGTTCCCCCGCGCCTACCTCAAAGTGCTCAAAATTGCGGCAAGCCTGCACGATTGCGGGCAGCGCGTGCGCTACTATAACGGGCCGCAGCACAGCCGCTATATGATCTTGAACGCAGGCATCTGCGGGGCGACCCACCGCGAGATCGTGCTCGCCGCCTTCGTGGCGGGCTGCCACAGGAAGGAAGATCTCAACGCGGCGGAGTGGGCGCGCTACCGCGATATCGTCACAGAGGAGGATCTCGAAGTCGTCAAAAAACTCGGCGTGCTGCTGCGCATCGGCGAAGCGCTCGACCGCAGCGGGCTCGGCATGGTCACGGGCATCAATTGCGATGTGCTCGGCGATTCCGTCATTATGAAGACGGAGCTCGCAGGCGATGCGGCGCTCGAGATCAGGCAGGCAATGGCAGCAGGTGCGGAGTTCAAACGCACCTTCAAAAAGAATCTCGAAATATTGTAAAAACCGTGAAACTCATCTTAGCCAGCAATTCGCCGCGGCGGCGCGAACTTCTCCGTTCGCTCGTCCGCGGCTTTGAAGTCATTCCCTCCCGCTTTGCGGAGGTTGCCGCGGGGCTCTCCGCCCGCGAGACGGCGCGCTCCTTTGCCGCAGGTAAGGCAGAGGAGGTCTTTTCGCGCTTCCCGGATTGCGCCGTGCTCGGCGCCGATACCGTCGTCTCGTTTGAGGGGCGCATCCTCGGCAAACCCGCAAGCGAGGAAGAAGCGCGGGCAACGCTCGCGCTTTTGAGCGGCAGGGAGCACAGCGTCTATACTGGCGTCTGCCTCATCACGCCTGCGGGGCGGTGGGAGGATGTCGTCGAAACGCGCGTTACCTTCCGCAAGCTCAAAGAGGTCGTCATCGAGTCCTATGTCAATAGCGGGCTCCCGATGGACAAGGCGGGTGCCTACGGCATTCAGGACGGATACCCGCTCGTCAGGTACTGCGAGGGGAGCTATACCAACGTCGTCGGGCTGCCCATGGAGCGGCTCGGCGTCATGCTGTGCGAGGCGCAGCTCATCCAAAGCCCCGCGGAGGGCACATCAGCAAAAGAGGAAAGATCATGCTCAAATTAGCCATTGATTTCGGCACTTCCATGACGAAGATCTACAAGATCGGGAGCGGCATCGTGCTCGGCGAGGCAACGTGCGTCACCGTACAGAAGGAGACGGGCGAGATCCGCGCCTTCGGCAACGAGGCAAAGCGTCTCCTCGGCAAGACGGCAGAACTCACCGAGGTCTGCTTCCCCGTCTACGAGGGCGAGATCGTCAACGAACGCTACGCCGCCGCCCTGCTCGAATACTTTTTGGGCAAGGTGGTGCGGCGCACCTTTGCCGTAGAGGTGCTCTTCTGCGTGCCCTGCGCGGCAAGCGCGGAGCTGCGCGAGCAGTACTGCCGCGTGGCAAAATCGGTGGGGCTCTCCCGTGTGCGCTTTGCCGAAACGCCCTATCTCGCGGCGCTCGGGCAGGACGTGCCGCTTTCCGAATCCAACCCCGTCTTCGCGCTCGATCTGGGCGCGGGCAAAACGAGCGCCGCCGTCTTCTCGCTCGATGGCATCATCGCAGGGCTCACCATGAACGTGGGCGGCAACAATATGGATGTGCACATCATCGATCATATCGCCGAACTCTACAATCTTAAGATCGGCGCGCAGACGAGCGAACGCTTGAAAAATACGGTGGGGAGCCTCATCGAGAGCGATAATCAGAGCGCCATCGTCAACGGGCGGGATATCACCACGGGCAAGCCCCGCTCCGTCTCCGTCTCCTCGGCGGATATCGCCTTCCCCATCCGCATCTATGTCGATAAGATCGCAGAATATGCCGAGCTCGTCTTGCGCAAACTCCCCGCGGAGGTCTCCGCCGCCATGGTGAAAAACGGCGTCTTCCTCGCGGGCGGCGTGTGCAAGCTCCCGGGCTTTGCCGATTATATGGCGCAAAAGTTGCAAATGGAGGCGCACGTCATGGACGAGCCGCAGATGTCCGTCGTCCTCGGCGGCGGCAGGGCGATCGGAAACAGCGCACTGCTTTCCCGCATCGAGATGCAATAAAGCGCTCCGCCCATCCCGAACAAACAGACCGTGCTGCATGGCGCGGTCTTTTTCTTTTGCAAAAATCAGGTGAAAAGTGTCACAAATCGCGCAAACGTATGCCATATTCCTTGACTTTTCAAATTGGGGGGGGGTATAATTATCGGAAAAAAAGGGAGCGCGGTTGTGGAAGAGAGAGAAGAGGGGATCACCTTCGGAGAGATTTACCATCTGGTCAAAAAACGTATTTGGGTGGTCCTGCTTGCCGCCGCCGTCGTCATGGCGCTCGTGCTCGTCGTCGCCGCGTTCGCGCTCAACCCGCGTTCCCGCTATTACAGCATGACCTTTTCCGTCGCAAGCCCCACGGGCACCGCGCAGCAGTATGCGGACGGCACGCCCTTTTACGAGCGCAGCCTCATTTCGGCAGAGGCGCTCCGCTCCGCCGTGGCGGGCAGCGAAGAACTTTCCTCGCTCGATGTAGAGAAGATGGTCAAGGCAGGCGATATCTCCATCTCCGCCCAAAAGGCGTCGGAGGAGACGCAGCCCTATCTGGGCACATACACGGTGCGCGTCAAGGGGAGCGCCTTCTCGGGCGCGGGCGAGGCAGAGGCGTTCTTCCGCGCCGTCGCCGATCAGGCAGTCCGCTCCCTCGTTGCGAGCGCGGAAGATCTCGACTATACGCTGGATGGCGGCGTCTGGGATACCTCATCGCTCGAAGAGCGGCTCGCCATGCTCTCCTCCCTCCGCACCACCATCACTGCGGGCTACGATGGGTGGATCGCGCGCTATTCGAGCGCCTATTCTGTCGCGGCGGGCAACGCGCGCAAAACGCTCGGCAACTACCGCGCGGAGGCGGCGGGCATGTTTGGCGACAGCACGCGCGCCTCGCTCGAAGAGCGTTGCACGCAGGGCGGCTTCGGACGCATCACCGTCTCCGCGGAGAGCTCCGCACAGGCGGTGGCGGCTGCGGTCTCGGCGCGCCGCAGCGAACTCAAAGAGGAGTACCTTCTCAACCAGTCCGTGATCGATCATTTCCCGGAGAATGCAGAGAGCCCCGCCACGGTGGCGGAATATGCGGTGCGCAACGCCGCCATCGCCGTGCAGATCGAAAACTTCGTCTCCGCGGAGGAGGATGACGGCAGCGGAATGCTCACCGCCAAAAACGTAACGGCGTTCTCCGCCACGCTCAACGATCTGTATACTTCGCTCTCGGGCGCGGCGCAAACGCTCAAAGCGGTCGTCGTCTCCATCTATGCGGAAAACACATGGGCGGCGTTTGCCTCGCCCTCTCCCGCCGCGGAAGGGGGGATCAACCTCGCCTTTGCGGGCGTCGCAAGCTTTGCCGTCGCCTTTGTGCTCGCCGCCATCGTCGTGTGCGTCGTCGGCTATCCCAAATACCGCGCAAAGCATGCCGCGCAGACGGCGCAGGAAGCGTCCGCGCAGCCGTCTCCGCCCGCCGAAGGGTGACCCCGCGATCCGCCGCTCGCCGCGGCGGTTTTTTTTGCCTCAAATTTTCTTGCGAACTTCCCGCGCATTTGGTATAATGCTGTTTGCAAAAACTGTTGCGAACGGGGAGAAGCAATGTACAAACACCACGCAGAGAGCGCGCAAAAACTCAGGGAATATTTCGAGGGACAGGAGGGCGTCATCGCCGTCGTGCTGGATGGCTCCACCGTCAAGGGGAACGCCCGTCCCGATTCGGATATCGATGCGCTCATCGTCGTCACGGAGGAAAAATACGCCGCGCTCGCCGCGGAAAACCGCCTCGCCGAAGTCATCACGGGGCACTGCACCTACGAGGGCGGCTATTTCGACGTCAAATATAAGACGAAAGCCATTCTTTCCCGCGCGGCGGAGCATGCCAGCGAGCCCACGCGCAGCGCCTATGTCAAGGCGCAGGTGCTCTGCACAACGGATGGCGAGATCCCCGCGCTCATCGCACGCATCTCTGCCTATCCCGAGCACACCGTCGCGGAGAAGATCGCCTGCTTTTGCGCCAACTTGCAGCTCAACCGCGGGTATTTTTTGCAGATCGTGCCCGCGGAGAATGCCTACATGCGCGCGCACCTCGCGCAGGAGATCGTGTACAGCGTCTATCGGCTCATCCTTATCGAGAACCGCGTCCTCTTCCCTTGCAACCGCCGCTTGGAAGAGGCGGTGCGCGCCTGCAAAAAGCGCCCCGCAGAAATTCTCGGATTGGGGCGCGCCTTCCTTGCGGAGGTCACCGCCGCGCGGTGCGAGGCATTCGTGCAGGCGTTTTGGTCGCAGAGCGGTCTGCCGCTCAACGATGACGTCAGCGAGAGCTGCTCGCAGTATGTGAAGTATTACGAGGATTGGTGGCTCGTCGAACATCCGCCCTTCCCCAACGAATGGTGAGCTACGCCGCGCTCCGCTTTGCGGAGGATAAAAACATTTCGGATCGCGTCTATTGGTACAGGAGCACGCTTTCGCTTTCCGTCGGGGAGCGGGTGCTCGCGCCCGTCGGCATGCGCAACAGGCTGCAGCGGGCAACGGTGGAACGGCTTTCACCCACGCCGCCCTTTGCAGAGGCGCTGCTCAAAGAGGTCGCCGCCAAAGACGGGGCGCGTCGGCTGCGCGCGGGCGGCGAGGTCTTCCGCGAGCTCGGCGGCGTCCGCTATGACGATCGGCACTACACCCGCTTTTGCCGCTTTCTCGTGGGCGAGGGCGGGGAAGGGGCGCTCCCCGTACTCGCGGCATACGGCGTAACGGCGCGGTGCGGCGGCGCGCTCGGTGCCCTGTTTGCCTCCCTTCCCGCGGCGCACGGCTGCGTGCTGCTCACGGGTGCGCACGGCGGGGCGGCGGGAACGCTGTTGCTGCTCGCGGCAGGCGTGCCAACCAAGGGGCTCCCTCCGGACATGGTATGCCCGGAAGCGCTCACGCTGTGGCAGGAAGGAGGCATGGCGCGGCTCTCGCAAATCACGGGGCTTGCACAGAGCACGCTCGCGCGCATTGCCGAGCGGCTGCATTGAGGGGTCTATGAAACACATTCTCATGATCGCAACGGGCGGGACCATCGCCTCCCGCAACAGGGGCAACGGGCTGGAACCCGAACTCTCCTCCCGGGAACTGTTGGACTGCGTGCCCGAGATCGCGCGCCTCTGCGCCGTCACCGCCGTGCAGCCCTTCAATCTCGATAGCACCAATGTCCGCGGCAGCCATTGGCTCGCCGTCGCGCGCCTCATCGAGGAAAATTACGCCAAGTACGATGGCTTCGTCATCACCCACGGCACGGATACGATGGCGTATACCGCCGCCGCACTCTCCTATCTCATTCAGGAGAGCGCCAAGCCCATCGTGCTCACGGGCTCGCAAAAGTCGGTGTACACGCGCGATACCGATGCCCGCCGCAACCTCGCCGATGCGTTCTCCTATTGCGCGGACGAGGGCGCCTCGGGCGTGCATATCGTCTTCGACGGCAGCGTCATTCTCGGCACGCGCGCCAAAAAGACGCGCACCAAGAGCTTCAACGCCTTTTCGAGCATCGATTTCCCCGCCACCGCCGTCCTGCGCGAGGGCAAGCCCTTTTATTATATCAGGGAGAAAAAGCCCGCCTGCGCGCCGCGCTTTTTCCACGCACTTAACGAGAACGTGTTCGTCCTCAAAATGATCCCCTCGCTGCGGGCGGATATCTTCGATTATCTCGAGGCGCATTGCGATGGTCTCATCATCGAATCGTTCGGCGCGGGCGGGCTGCCCAATTACGAGAACGATGCGTTTTTCGCCCGCTTAAAGGCGTTCCTCGCCATGGGCAAAACGGCGGTGCTCACCACGCAGGTGGAGCGGGAGGGGAGCGCCATGGATACCTACGCCGTGGGCAGGAAGCTCCGCGCCTGCGGTACTGTTCTGGAAGCGCGCTGCATGACGCTCGAAGCAACGGTCGCCAAGCTCATGTGGCTTTTGGCGTTCGCCAAGGGGGAGGAGGTCGAACGGCTGTTCTATCAGCCCGTCTCGCGCGATATTTTTTAACGCGCCGCTTTTCGGCGAGGGGGGGATGCGCTCCGCCGCCCGCCGCGCACAGGCAATGCGGCGGGGGATGGGGCGTCATCGGGCACCCGCCCCGAAAAATCTGCAAAAAATTTCAAATATTTTTCCGAAAACGGTTGACAAATGCCTCCCGTTCCGTTACAATGAATAAGCTATTCGGTCATCCGGGTACCAATATCGCGGGGTGGAGCAGCCAGGTAGCTCGTCGGGCTCATAACCCGAAGGTCGCACGTTCGAATCCTGCCCCCGCAACCATACGGCGATGTAGCTTAGTTGGTTAGAGCGATCGGTTCATACCCGATAGGTCAGCGGTTCGACTCCACTCATCGCTACCAAAAAAATCGGCGTCAAGCCGTTTTTTATATCCTCGGACGCGCGCGGCACGCCGCCCCGTCCGTACCACTTCCGGCCCCGTGGTCAAGAGGTTAAGACATCACCCTTTCACGGTGGTATCATGGGTTCGATTCCCGTCGGGGTCACCAAACAAATTAAAGGCGAACTCGTTTCCTTTAGGAGACGGCTTCGCCTTTAAAATTTACTTCAGAACATAAAATAACGGCGGGCGCTTCGTTTGAAGCGCCCGCCGCTTGCCATTCGGCAATTTAGTCAAATACTTTTACTTGTTATCCCGTCTTGCTCGCTCCGCCTGCCATGCCTCAAATTCACGCCTGTTGTCCTCATCTTCATAAAACGCGCGGATCGCAGGAAGCAGAAACCTTGCAAGCGAGTCAAACTCGCAACTCTGTATCTCCGTCTTATCTCTCGCCATTCCCCTCGGTTATGTAATTCGCTCGATCGCTTTCCTCCTTGTTTTCGTTTATTCAGTTGTTACTTGCCGTCGCGGTCAAAGCCGTGCGATTTGAACGGCGACGTGCCAGATTTCTTTGCTCGCGACTTGCTCAGCAGCACATCAAATTCTTCAGGATAGGCGGAGAGCATATCGTTCACCATTTTAAATGCTTGCTCCTTACCTTTGCCCGCGCGTTCTGCTTTTTGCAGCTGCTCGAATAAGTCCTTGCGGTCGCGATCGGCAATGCTCTTTGATTGCCGTAACGCCTCGTTCTCCGTGCGGAGTAGAGTGATCTCTTCCTCTGCTTGACGCCTCCGCTTTGGAATGGGCTTTGCCTTCTCGTTCTCCACCGAGTGGATGACGCCGTCCAGATACTCCTGTGCCTGTGCTTTGGCGTTGTCCGCCTGAGATTGCGCCTCGGCGACAAGCTCATCTGCTTGAGACTGCGCCATCTGCAATTTACGGTCGGCCTGTGATTGTGCCTCCACGAGAATTTCTTTGGCGTCGAGCTGCGTTATCCGCAATCTGCGGTCGGCTTCCCCATTCGCCTGCTCGACGATCTTCTTTGCCTTGAACTCCGCTGTGGACAGATGTTTCGCCTGACTTCCTTCCCGCCCGCGCTGTAAATTCCATTTTTTGCCCACGGCGGCGTGGAAGTCTGTCTGCAAACTCTGCAGCTCCTTTCGTCCGAACAGCGTCTTTGCGGACAGTCTGCCGCCTGCAATCGGAACGAGATTCAAATGTAGGTGCGGTGTCGTCTCATCCATGTGGACGACTGCCGAGATGATGTTGTCTTCGCCGTACCGCTCCGCAAAGAAGCGGGTGCAGTCCACAAAGAATTGCTGCTGCTTGTTCGTGGAAAGCCTCCTGAAAAATTCTCTGTCTGAACCCACAACAAAGGAACACATCAGCACGGCATCCTTCCGTACTTTGGTTGGCAAGTCAAGCGCCGCGATCTTATCGTTGATGAACTGCGTGTATGACCGCTGCCGCCTGATAATGTTGTAATTCTCTCGCGTGCGCGTAGGGTTTATCTGCGGGTTGTCCGCCTGATAATTCTCGTCGCGCTCGTTCTCATTCTCGACGGGCGCAATGTCCGTCTTGTGATACTTCTCCATGTGACAAACTAAAAAACTTATATTCTCACCTCCTTGTTTTTCTTGATTCAAAAGCCTCGCAGAGCCCACATACTTTGCTCGCAAAGTATAGTGGGCTATACTTTCGTCGGCAAAAACTTCGCTTTTTACGCAGCGCCGCAAGCGTCGCCGCGCGTTATGCTCCGTTGTGCCTCCTTTTCCCACAAAATCTTGCTGCGCAATCTTTTGCGGGAGCCCTGAAAAGTTTGCTTGCCATAATGCGACTTTACTTTCCGTTTGGTTTTCATAATTATGGCGGTCTGATCGGCGTTTGTTTGCTCATAACGTTCCTCCTGCTTGTCATTATCTCTATCTCTGACCCGCGCTGAAAAGAGCGGGAAGATAGCCTCGAATAAAACAAAAAAGCCCACAGAAAGCGTTACCTTTCCATGGACTTGGTTTCTATGATCTGTCCAAAAAACGGTATGCTTATAACGGCCTTTGCGCGCCTTATGAGAGCGCAACAAAAGCATCGGCGGAAGCGAGAACCTCCACCATAAGCGGCCGCAAAGCCGCTCGTTATAAACAGTGACGACTGCCGTTCGCTACTCACAAAGTGAGGTCGCAGCGCAATCAAACAGCCATTCTTTGTAACCCGTCGTGGCAAGCCTCGGCAGCGTAAGTGCGCCACCGCTGCAAATGAATCGAGATGCAGTGTCAGGAGACACAGCTTGCTCGGGTACCATTTTTTGTTGTGCAAAATGCCGCCTTCGCGACCGATCCGCCGCCGGCCGGGCAAGCCCGTTAAAGCCATATTTGCCGAGGAGTTGCAAGCTTCATAAAGCAATGGGAACGTGACTTGTCCGCTCGTTTCTTTCACCGACATGGGCATTTTGCGCGTATCTTTTTTGATACAAGGACATTATATCATGCAAAACAAACGTTTGTCAAGCAAAACGAGAACGTTTGTTCGTATTTCATCCCTTTAATTTCAAAAACCCCTGTGCAAAGGCGCTGTTTGCGAATGTTTTTTCGCCGACGGAGAAGGCGACGTGGATATATTTGCCGAGTTTGTCGATCTTGACGATCCTTCCTTCGCCAAATTTTGCATGTAAAACGGCGGTACCCTCGGTAAGAGTGGAAGTATCAAACGCGGGAGCAGTCTCTTGTGACTGTTGCTTTTCGATCGTCGTATAGACGGCGGGTGCCGCCTCCTTCTCGGGCTGTGCCGCAGCTTCCGCAGTTTCCAACGGAGCGCTCTCGGCTGCCGCAATCTCTTCGTCTGTCCTCTGCTCGGGCGCTGCCATCGTCGCCTGCTGGTTGTAGAACAACTTTTCGTATTCCTCGCGGCGGATCGTGGTATCCCAGCCGCCGATCTCGTCGGAGATATGCTTTTCAATACCCGTATAGGAGAGGCTCGAATCTTCGTACCGCTTGAATTTGAAGATGGCGTCGTTCATGAGCGGCGCGTTGAATACGCCGATGGAGCATAAAAGCTCAAAGTCCTTCACGTTGAGCCCCGTCACCTTTTTGAACAGACCCGGCTCCAACTGCGTGATGACGTCTTTGAGCGAACGCTCGCGGTAGTCAGTAAGATACATAAAGACGGGCACGCGCGTGGCGAATTTGATGAGCTTTTCTTGGATCTCCTTGCGCTTGGACTTGTATTCTTTTTCCTCTTCGGAAAGCTCCCTCTTTTCTTTGGGCGTAAGTTTCTCGTCGCCTTCTTTTTTCGCTTTTTTGACGTGTTCGGACTTGTTGATGATGGTTTCAATGTCCTGATTGAGCGAACGAAACCCCTCGATGTGCATGAGCGCGTCGAGCGCTTCGGGGTTGTTCAGGAGGCGGGAGAGCGTTTCGTTATCCACGTTGACGAGCAACGCCGATTCCCACCGCTTGGCGAGCAGCGTTGCACTCGTGCCCGCCATGGCGATGTCGAGAATGTCTTGCGCGTCCACCTGCTTCATGGTGCTGCCGTCGTAGGCGAGCACGGGTAAAAAGTGGATGAACTCCGCCACCTTCTTTTCGGGGTTGCTTTCGTCCACGTTCAGGCGGCAGGAATAGTCGGAGATTTGCCGCAAAGCTCTGTCGAGCGCGAAGTCGAACACATAACATTCCTGCTTGATGATGCGCTTTTCGCCGTCGTCGCCCATCACTTCCCACGGACTCTGCACGCGGAATGCCGCCTGAAAGTACGTTTCGGGCGATTTTAAGTTGCGCAACATGAAGATACCCGTCCACGGGCGGATGGTGACGCCCGTCGTCAGCTTGCCGCACGAGAGCGTGATCGTCTTGCTTTGGAGCGGGTCGCGCATGGAGGCCTGTACGGGGCGCAATGCGTCCAGCCCGATGCCCGCCGCCGTACCCGCGCAGACGTTGATCGTATAGTCATGGTAAAAGGCATTCTGCCGCTGCTTTAAGAGGTTTGC